>JBDLJY010000050.1:0-27149 GCA_039714115.1 Pseudomonadota bacterium
CCGCTCCGCTCCTTAAGCTCCACACAACTGATAAACACCGTCCAGCACATATTTTTTATTTAAAAATCAATTATTTGTCCTTAACTTAATGGCATTGAGATATAAACCCAACAATTCAACTTGATTGGTGACACGCGCATAGCAAAGATCGCCAACTTACCTCCATACGATAAGCCAAACGATCTTCATGTTTTTCATTCAAAAACACCAAAACGACTATTTGTCTTATTCTACTCCTAAGCTTAACCAACGCTCTTCGACAACCACTTTATTGCCATGTTCACCTGCTAAAGTTAGTTTACCATCGGCATCACGAGGCAAACCAAAGTATTCTCGCGTTTTCAATACCACCCGTTGACTTTTCTGCAAATTAGCAACGGGTACTAACAATTTTCCTATACGTGCAGTGGCAAGACAAGACCAACCTTCAGCCAAATTATCATATTTCCAGTATTCACCCCAAAGCAGATATTGATTGTTTTGCACAGTCAAATCGCTCAAAGTTTGCTGCTGTTGCCAACCATTTTTCCCTTGATTTTCGCATAGATAAACGGCATTACCTAAGCCATCGGTGCTGGGATCTCTCAACCACCGCAATTCGAGAGAGGGATGAAATAAGCGGGCTTCAAAGACTTGTTCTATAGCTAATGCTTTGTCCTGTGCATCGCTGATTTCGCCATTGTCCCAACGTCCTAATTGGCATTGTGCCGGAGAGTAAAAAAGGCCCAGTGTACCCTCCGCTAAAGGTTGTTGAATCGCTTCTTGAAGGCTTAGCCCTTCTTTTTGATAGCTAAATAATTCCATTATTGATACCTATTTTTGGAGTCCAAAATTTATTTTGGACGAACTCCTGCCATGATGAAATCACCCCGCAGTTACCAATATTAAGTTAAGGTTGGAGTCCAAGATTTATCTTGGGCGATTGCAAGTATGGCACAATCTGCCTGCGAAAACTGACAGCGACAATGTCAAACAAATTCCAGCCGCTGAGTGTGAAGCCCTTCTCACACTCTATGATAGTACCAATGGCAAAGGTTGGGCTAACCACAAAAAGTGGAATAAAACCAATAAACCTTGTAAATGGCATGGCGTGGCATGTGATCTGTGCGGAGACATCCCGCCTGAGTTGGCGAACCTGAGTAATATCTCAGGGTTAAGCTTAGATAACAACCACTTAACGGATCCTGATGATCATGAACTTACCAATTGGCTTAATCAGCACAACCCTAATTGGGCAGATACACAAACGCCTTGTACTGAGCCCGGTACTTTGCAATTTTCAAAGGCCAAATATAAAGTCAATGAAAATGACGGATCAGTAGAGATCACCGTAGAACTGGAGTGATGGCGATGCCAGTGACAAGACTATCACTGTGACTATCCTTGATGACACCATTGTTGAAGATAATGAATTCTTCAAGCTGTGTCTTAAAAAGGCTACTGGTGGTGCCACCATCGGCGATCCGGATACAGCGGTAGTGACTATTGTTGATGACGACACGCCACCGGTGGAGCCTGGTACTTTGCAATTTTCTTCAGCCACGTATAGTGTCGATGAAAATGGCGGATATGTTACCATCACGGTAAGCCGTCTTGACGGTGATGAAGGTACTATCTCAGTAGACTCAATGCCATTAAGTTAAGATCCATAATCAGGCTGACAGGTATCCAAAACCCAGGTCGTTGTAAACTAAAGAGCAGATTGATCTGACCGGTTTTTGACACCTGTCAGGTTTGTCTTAACTTAATGGCATTGCTCAGTAGACTACGCCACCAGCGACGACACTGCCATTGCCGGCAGCGATTACATCGCCAAAGCAGATACCGCTCCTAAAAATCTACTACTATCTACTACTATATAGTAAAATATCATAGATCACGTTGGCCGAGCAGTATTGCCTAACGATTTGTGTGCCGGAGTCCCACCGGCCTGCAGCTACGAGGAGAGTTGCCTCCCCGTCCCAATTGCGGCCCCTGCGGGCAAGAGGATCGGTCAGTCGATTGTGCCGCCCGAGCTAGCGGTACATTGGCGCACCACTAAAACATAGTAATGGCCAAACAAATAGACATGTTCTTGAGAGTCCTTGCAGGTACGAAAGAAGTCAATGCCATTAAGTTAAGGGCAACCATAAAGGATTGCCCCTACATAAAATGCGGTCCTTCGTAGGGGCATACCCTATCGGGTTTGCCCTTAACTTATCCCTTGTGGTTGCCCTTAACTTAATGGCATTGACTCAAGAAGTGAGCTATCAGGACCATTACAATGGCCCCAGTGTGTTTGGGGATTTGTGAAGTACACACCAGTGTTCAATGATACATCACTTTTATAATTTGTCAAGTTGATTGTTATAAATTTAGACAAACTAATAAATAGTATCAGATTTCTCAATACTGCTACTAACCCTCCAATCACTATTGAATCATTAACACTATGTCTTTAACTTAATGGCATTGGAGCAAGGGTGGGGCTTGGACACTTCAACTATCAGACATTTTTACAGCGATGGATAAATTATACATGGGAGCGATTCAAAAAGATAATGCTACCTGGTGGAATCAGTTGGATGGCGCGTGGAAAGATATTTTCAAGAAAGCCATTAATATTGACACTAAACCAAATGATAGCGAATTGGAAAAAATTGTTTGTTTGCATGAGTTGGACTGTGGTGCTAATGAAATAAGCGATTCAAAACCGCCGCACAAAGATTGCCGGATTAATCAAATAAGCGATTTAGAGCCGCTGCGCCAGTTGACGAATTTGCAGAAATTAGATTGCCATTCTAATCAGATAAGCGATTTAGAACCGCTGCGCCAGTTGACGAATTTGCAGAAATTGGATTGCAGTTGGAATCAAATAAGCGATTTAGAACCGCTGCGCCAGTTGACAAGTTTGCAGGTATTGAATTGCCATTCTAATCAGATAAGCGATTTAGAACCGCTGCGCCAGTTGACGAGTTTGCAGAAATTGGATTGCTGGCGTAATAAAATAAGCGATTTAGAACCGCTGCGCCAGTTGACGAGTTTGCAGGTATTGAATTGCCATTATAATCAAATAAGCGATTTCAAACCGCTGCGCCAGTTGACGAGTTTACAGGAATTGGATTGCCGTTGGAATAAAATAAGCGATTTAGAACCGCTGCGCCAATTGACGATTTTGCAGGAATTGGATTGCCTGGGTAATCAAATAAGCGATTTAGAACCGCTGCGCCAGTTGACGAATTTGCGGGTATTGGATTGCCATTCTAATCAGATAAGCGATTTGGAACCGCTGCGCCAATTGACGAATTTGCAGGAATTGGATTGCGGGGGCAATCAAATAAGCGATTTAGAACCGCTGCGCCACTTGACGAAGTTGTATATATTAGGTTGTTATGACAATCAAATAAGCGATTTGGAACCGCTGTGCCAATTGACGAATTTGCATGGATTGTTTTGCTGGAATAACAAAATAAGCAGTTTAAAACATATGCACCAGTTGAAGAATTTGCAGGAGTTGTGGTGCTGTTATAATCAAATAAGCGATTTAGAACCGCAGCGCCAGTTGACGAATTTGCAGGGATTGAATTGCGGGAGTAATCCAATCAATCAAACGGAAATAGACGAATTTAAAAAGGCAGTGCCTAACTGTCAGTTGAATAATTGAATGATGATTTATCTCTTGTGCCGCTTGTGCCGTGCCGGACGGGGTTGCAAACCCCGTCCAGCAGAGCAATGCCATTAAGTTAAGACAAACCTGACAGGTGTCAAAAACATGTAATGTTAATTTTTCCTTTAATTTACAACGACCTGCCATGTTTTGGATACCTGGCAGGTCTTATTTGGCGGCTTAACTTAATGGCATTGGTCCAGCAGAGGTGTCCAATAAAATCATTTCAGTACCTCCCAATCTTCAGCAGGTACCGCAGGAGCAAATGGATCATCATAATGATAATGTGTACCACGTAGGGGATAACGATTATCCAGCGTTGTTGTGGATATTTATGGTTCTACCGCTGATAATAAGACAATGACTTTGACTGACTTATTTTCCCAATCTGGGTAATGATGAGGTACTTTCAACCAGCAATTTTTCATAACAGTTGTAAATTCAATCGCTTGCATATTAGTCTCCTTAAAAAAATCTAGTACAACGGATTATCCCGACATGCTGTTATTTTTTCTTGTGCCGGACGGGGTTTGCAACCATATCCATTAAGTTAAGCAGCTTTATACCATAAGGGATTCAGTTGTTTCGGGAAATCCGCTCCGCTCCATTCCCGAAACAACCCGTCCTGCACAGATTTTTTTATTTAAAAATAAATCAGTTATCCTTAACTTAATGGATATGGTTGCAAACCCCGTCCAGCAGAGAACGGGAGAATACTCATGAAATTTTTGACAGGCGAATCACTGAAAATACAACGTGGTAACAAACTCATCCTAAAGGAGGGCACGTTGAACCTAGAATCGGGCACATTTTATTATCTGGCGGGAGCATCTGGCGCGGGTAAAAGTACCTTACTGTGGACACTAGCCCGTCTGCACCCGTTAGAAGCGGGCGAACTACGGTTAAACGGACAAAGGCATAACGACATTGCGATAACTCGTTGGCGGGCTGAGATCGCCTTGCTACCGCAAAAGCCCGTCATCATATCGGGGACAGTGACTGACAACCTACTTTACCCCTTACAAACCTTTCGCACCCAAAAAGAGCGCTTACATGAACGGCACGAATCATTACCCAATGCCCAAGCCCTACAACAGGCACTAGACTCAGTGGGACTCCATGAGATACCTTTAGAACGTGAAGCGGCTTCACTGTCGGGCGGACAACAAGCCCGATTAGCGTTGATAAGACTATTGTTGACTAAACCTCAATTAATGCTCGCCGATGAACCAACGGCGGGGGTGGATGCCGCAGCGGTTGAATTGATCTTCAATCGTTTAGCTAGATTTTGCGAACTGGGAGGTACAGTCTTGTTCACCAGTCATAACCATCAATTCAGGGGGGCAAAGACTTTTACCCTTCAAGATTCACAACTCACTTCAAAAGACGCCCAAGATAAATCTTGGACTCCTAACGGCTCCGGAGTCCAAGATTTATCTTGGACGCTGTTATAATATGCCCATGTCAAGCAAAAAACAAAATCCATCTGAACACAGCCCCGCGATGCGCCAATATCTCCGCATCAAAGCGGATCATCCCGACATGCTATTATTTTTTCGCATGGGGGATTTTTACGAATTATTTTTTGAAGATGCAGAACGGGCGGCGCGTCTCTTAGACATTGCCCTCACCTCTCGCAGCAAAAAAGGCGGGCAGAATATCCCTATGGCAGGCGTACCCTTTCACGCCATAGAATCTTATCTTGCCAAATTGGTACGTCAAGGCGAATCCGCCGTCATTTGTGAACAAATCGGAGATCCCGCCACCACTAAAGGCGTAGTTGATCGTCAAGTCACCCGCATTATCACCCCCGGCACCTTAACCGATGAAGCCTTATTAGATGAACGTCAAGAAAGTCTACTAGCGGCGGTGCATCAAGTCGAAGATTTAATCGGGATTGCCACCCTCGACTTAAGCAGTGGACGCTTTGCCCTGATTGAAGTACAAGGGCAAACATTACTCAATAGTGAATTGGAGCGGCTCAGCCCAGCAGAATTATTAGTCAGTGAAGACAGTCGCCTCAACTTACCAACCTATCCCTTACGAAAACAACCCTCTTGGTACTTTGAGCTGGACACAGCACTGCGACTACTCACACAACAATTTGGCACCCGTGACTTATCCGGCTTTGGTTGCGATCATCTCACCGTCGCCCTAAGGGGGGCAGGCAGTTTGCTACAATATGCCCGTGAAACGCAGCGTACACAATTGCCCCATGTTCAAAGTTTGCACTGGGAGCGGCGCGAAGACAGTATTTTATTAGATGCTGCCAGTCGGCGCAATTTAGAACTAGACAGCCGTCTCATTGGGCGGCGTGAACATACTTTAGTCAACATCATGGATGAATGTGCAACGCCAATGGGTGGGCGCTTATTGCGCCGCTGGCTGCACCGCCCTTTGCGCGATATTGAAATTTTACGGGCGCGTCATAACACAGTTGGTGCCTTACTTGAACAACAAAGTGTTGATGTGCTATATCAACAATTACGCGCCGTCGGTGATATTGAGCGCATATTAGCACGGGTTGCCCTAAAATCTGCACGTCCTCGTGACTTAAGCCAATTGCGAACCGCCTTAGGTGCCTTGCCGGATTTGCAAAAGCAATTGAGACATTTTAACAGCCCCCATTTGCAAAGCTTAGCACAAAAAATCGGCGCGTTTCCCGAAATTCATACCCTCTTATCTGCTGCGATTGTTGAAAAGCCACCGCAATTGCTGCGTGACGGAGGAGTCATTGCCCCTAAATATGACAAAGAACTCGACGAATCACGCAGTTTAAGCGAAAACGCTGGGCAATACTTGGTGAACTTAGAAAGCCAAGAGCGCGAACGTACCGGCATTAGCAATTTAAAAGTCGGTTTCAACAAAATACATGGCTACTATATTGAAATCAGTCGAGTACATGCGGACAAAGTGCCCCAGAATTATATACGCCGCCAAACCCTTAAAGCGGCGGAGCGTTATATTACGGACGAATTGAAAGGCTTTGAAGATCAAGTGTTGAGTGCTAAAGAGCGGGCACTGAATCGGGAAAAATATTTATATGATTTATTACTAGATAATCTGCTTAAATCGCTGTCCGATTTACAAACCAGCTGTGCAGCCTTGGCAGAATTGGACGTATTAAATAATTTTGCCGAGCGTGCTGACACTTTGAAATTTTATCCGCCCGAATTCACTGACAAAGAATGTATTGAAATTCTTGAAGGGCGGCATCCCGTTGTTGAAGCGGTGCAGGATGAACCGTTTATACCCAATGAATTGCGAATGGATAGAAATAAACGTATGCTATTGATTACGGGAGCTAATATGTCAGGGAAATCCCTTTACATGCGACAAACCGCACTCATAGTCTTACTCGCCCATATCGGCAGTTTCGTCCCAGCTCAACAGGCGAAAATTGGCCCCATTGACGGTATTTTTACCCGTATTGGTGCCAACGATGACTTAGCCGGGGGACGTTCAACATTCATGGTGGAAATGACGGAAACCGCAAATATTTTACATAATGCCACCCGTAATAGTCTTGTCTTAATGGATGAAATCGGGCGCGGTACCAGTACCTTTGATGGCTTATCGCTAGCGTGGGCTTGTGTAGAATATTTAGCTGAACAAGTGGGAGCTTATACGCTCTTTGCCACCCACTATTTTGAATTGACATGCTTGCCTGAGAAGTTTCACAGTATCGCCAATGTTCATTTGGAGGCGGTAGAGCAAGATGATAAACTCATTTTTATGCACACGGTTAAAGAGGGCCCAGCGAATAAAAGTTATGGCTTGCAAGTGGCATTATTGGCGGGAGTTCCTAAAAAGGTCGTCAATCAAGCCCGTGCCCGCCTTAAACAATTAGAGGCCCAACAATTACAGGCGATGTCGCAACAGACAGAATTAAATTTGTTATCACCCCCAGCCCCGCCACCTGCTGATCCTGTGATTAGCAAACTCAAGAGCGTCTCGCCTACGGACATGACGCCGAGACAAGCTTTAGAGGTGATTTATCAATTGAAGGCCTTATTGGAGGAGTGAACATCCATTCTTCAATGATACCATGAAAAAAAAAACACTCTACGAATTTTTAGGCGTTGAGCCATCTGCCTCTCCAGATGAAATCAAAACGGCGGCTCAATATTTAGCCAAAAAATTTAATCCAACCCAATATCCGGGGAATTTTCTGGTTGTTGAACGTTTCAAGAAAATAAAATTAGTCTACAATATATTGGCTAATCCACAAAAACGGGCCGTTTATGATGCCAGCTTAGCCAAAAAAATGGCGCAATCCGAACCGGGATTTTTTACGCCGACGCAAAAAAAGGACAAGAATTGGGAACAAATGATATATAGTGCAGATATTCATTGGTTTGCTTATATCGAAGCCCTGCTGCTTATGACGATTCCCGCTTATTTTTTGTTTTTTGATGCAGAGCTTTTACATAACTTACTGAAAAATATTGAATTTTTAAAAGACAAACGATTGTATGTGGAAATGGGTTTGCCCGGACTGTTAGTGCTAACCATCTTGATGTTGCAACATAGCTTGTTGAGACAATTCTCCACAACTTTGTTGATTACCTCCCGGCGGACTATTAGCAAATTTGGTTTAATTTCCAGAAAAAAGCTTGAAATCACTCATGCTCAATTTGAGGATATTAAAATTAAACAAAGCATTTTGGGCAAAATTTTAGACTTTGGTACAATCAAGATGAGGGGGATAAGTGGGAACGATGGTAGTAAAATAAAAATCAAGATGAGCAATGTTGCCTCACCTAAAGTATTTGAAAAATACTTGAGGCGTATTATAAAACATAATGCTTACCATCGAATAGAATAAGATAATAATTTAAAATCGGATTTCTTTAGTTGCTATAAATTAACTTAATGGCATTGTGTCAAAAGGCGGGGCAACCACAAGGGATTGCCCCTACGTTGCCAAATATTAAAAAAAAGGAAAATATATGCGTCCCAGTGGTAGAAAACCCCACGAACTTCGTCAAATTAAGCTGACTCGTCATTACACGCGATACGCAGAAGGTTCCGTCTTAGTCGAATTTGGACAAACCAAAGTCCTATGCGCCGCGACTGTTGAAGAACGTGTACCTCGTTTCTTGAAAAATCAAAAAAGGGGTTGGATAACGGCAGAATATGGCATGTTGCCTCGCTCTACCCATGAACGAACACAGCGCGAGGCAGCGCGAGGAAAACAAGGCGGGCGCACCCTAGAAATTCAGCGTTTAATTGGGCGCTCGCTACGGGCAGTAGTGGATTTAGAGGCTTTAGGCGAGCGTACTATAACCCTGGATTGTGATGTGATTCAAGCCGATGGCGGGACGCGCACTGCTGCTATCACGGGCAGTTATGTTGCTCTCGTTGATGCCATGCGGTACTTGCTCAAACGCAAAAAGATCAGCACCAATCCGATTCATGGTGCAATCGCGGCTGTGTCTGTGGGCATTTATAAAGGTGTGCCCATTTTAGATTTGGACTATCAGGAAGATTCAGATGCAGAAACAGACATGAATATTGTTATGAACGATGGGCTTGCTTATGTTGAAATTCAAGGCACTGCGGAAGGACATGCATTTCGCCAAGATGAATTACAGAGCATGTTGAGCCTTGCCAAAGATGGCGTTAGTCAATTGCTTGAAAAACAAAACGAGGTTTTGGCAAAGTAGGCGATAAATCGCCTACTACGAACTAATAAACCCGTTCGTAGTAGGCGATTTATCGCCTTACTCTACCACGTCCCCCACAAGTGGGACAAGTTTCACATAACTGTTGCGCCAGACTTTCGCGGCTGCGCTTGCGAGTCATTTGCACCAAGCCTAGTGAAGATACTTCACTAATATAACTTTTACACTGATCACGCTCCAAACATTTTTCTAAAGTCTGCAAGACTTGATGTCTATGCTCTGGAGCCTGCATGTCGATAAAATCCAAAATGATAATCCCGCTCAAATTCCGCAAGCGTAATTGTCGCCCAATGGCTTCGGCGGCTTCCAAATTGGTTTTCAAAACAGTTTCTTCAAAATTGCGACTGCCGACATAAGCCCCAGTATTGACATCAATCGTAGTCATCGCCTCTGTTTCATCTATCACTATATAGCCGCCCGATTTAAGTTCCACCTTGCGCTGCAATGCTTTAGTAATTTCATCATCAATAGAATAAAGCTCAAAAAGAGGAACTTCCCCGGTATAATGCTCAATGTATGGCACCAAATCTGGAATGAATTTATCGGCAAAATTCACCACTTCCCGAAAAGTGTCTTGTGAATCAATCTGGAGCTTTGAACCTCTAAAATCGCGGATAGTGCGAAGAGCTAAAGATAACTCTTTATAAATTAAACTACAAGGCGGCATTTGGGCTTCTTTTTCCTTGATGTCTTTCCATAAGCGGCATAAAAAATCCATATCAGCACGCAACAGATTATCTTTTGCCCCCTCTGCCGCTGTACGGATAATAAAACCATAATTATCATGCCAGACAATTTCCTTCAAACGCTTACGCTCTTCTACCGACTCAATGCGGTTAGAAAAAGCTATCACCTTCTTGGAATAGGGTAAAAACACCAGATAAGATGAAGGAATTGAAATCTGAGTCGTCAGGCGGGCACCTTTAGTGCCTATCGGTTCTTTGATAACTTGCACTAATAGCGTTTGACTCTCATGCAAAATATCTGAAGTGTGCAAAAATGCGGCCCGTTCAAGTCCAATATCGACAAAAGCGGCTTGCATCCCCGGCAGCACTCTACACACGCGACCTTTATAAATGTTACCGACTAAACTACGGCGGCTGGTACGTTCAATTATGACTTCTTGAAGTATTCCATTTTCTACCATTGCCACACGGGTTTCACGCTCACTGACATTGATTAAAATGTGCAAGCTACGCCTAATTATGTTTGACATTGCCAGCAATTTAGTCCCTTAAATCAACACTATTTAAACCATCATAATTGCCATCAGGTGCTAAAGTATAGCCGCTGACTCGTTGACGGGTTGCCAATACATGATCTTCATACCACAGCGGCACATAAGGTAATTCATTGAATAGCGCGACTTGTAATTCACGGTATAGCGCCGCACCCGCATCATAAGTCGTCGCAGCCTCTGCTTGTTCAATCAAAGCATCTATTTTTGGATTATTCAAGCGCCCCCGATTGGCACCGTTAGGCGGAACAGCACTGCTATGAAAAACATAACGGAAAATATCCGGCATTTTTATGCCCACCCATGAGAGGCTGTATAATTGAAAACGTCCCGCTTTAATGTCACCGTAAAATGTCCCCCAATCATAAGTGCGTAAATCCATGTCGATACCGACTTCCGCAAATTGCTGCTGAATCACAGTAGCAATGCGAATACGAAAAGGGTTATTAGAGGTTTTGTAGGATAATTTTAAAGGATTGGATTCGGTAAATCCTGCTTGCGCTAATAAAGCGCGAGCCTTGTCGGGATTATAAGCGTATGTCGGCAAACCCGGATGCCCCGCCCAATGCGTCGGCGGCAATAAAAAACTACTCGCTGGGCGAGCCGCGTTACCTAGCAGATAATGGATAATTTCCTCACGATTGATCGCATAAGCAATAGCTTCCCGTATAGCAAATTGTCCCGTGACAGCATTTTGCAGATTAAAACCTAAATAAGTAAAATTCGTGCCTTGCCCTTTAGTCACCTTGATTTCCGGGCGTTTTGTCAACCAAGTCACCAATTCTGGCGATAAATCGCTTTGCAAAATGTCCACTTCACCACGCACCAGCTTAAGTGATCTGACGACGGGATCTTTGACTTCTAAAAATTCAATGACTTGCTGATCAGAGCGCCGCCGTAAAAATAAATGACTGGACTCTTGCCATTTAACTAATTCAAATCGATCACTGCCGACAGGCTTTTTATTAAAGGGGTGTTGACTGTCGATAAGGGCGGCTGGGACGATGCCGACTACTAAGCGTCCGGGAAATAAAACGTCGGGTTTATTGATTATAAAATCAATAGTATCAGCATCTTGCACATTAATCTGTGTGATGATACTCAAAGAGCCACGATGAGGTGAGGCATTGTTAGCGTCCAAGATAAAATCATAAGTTGCTTTAACATCGTGCGCTGTCAATCGCTCGCCGTGGTGAAATTCACGCCCATTGTCGCCCAAGTGAAAGCGATACTCTGTTGGACTAAACTGCTCCCATGTTGCCAAATCAGGAATAGGGCGCAAACTATCATCAAAATCAACAAGGGCACGGTATAATAGACGATTAATCCGCGTCGAAGTGGCATCCGTCGCAAAACGTGGATCTAAACTGATTGGAGCCCTTGATAGCCCAAAGCGTAGGCTATCTTGTTGGGGAACGTTACAGGCGCAGAGTAAAATGCCAGTGGTTAAGAAAATCAATAAAAAATATAAAAAATTTTTTTTCATGGTTAGATACCTATTTTTTTTACCGTTAGTAGTAGGGGGATGGAATCGATTTATCGCCTACCACCATGCCATAACTTGATTATAACCGGCTTGTTGTGCAGCCTCTAACATCACATCGGCACGGCGTATCAATTCTTCTTTATAAATTCCCCTTACCTGATTATCGATACTCTCATTATGAGGACCGTCTACATTATGTGCAACACCGATACTCACAGTGAGTTTGAGCGGAATACCGAGTTGCGTCGAAAAAACATATCGATCACAGCGTTGCCGAATCCGCTCAGCCAAAATGTAGGCACCGTCTATATTTGTATTCGGTAAAAAAGTGATAAACTTTTTAATGTCAAAGCGGCAAGGGATGTCGATTTCTTGGCGTATTGAAGTATTTAATATTCTAGCAAATTCTTGTAACAGTCTATCGCATTCTTGATAGCCGCCAGTTAAGTTAATTTTTTTGAAATGATCTATGTCTATCAGTAAGATTGATAAAATACCGCCATGTCGATGGATTCTCGTTATTTCTTCTTGTAAGCGTATCTCAAAATAAGGCCGCGTGTACAAATCAGTCAGAGCATCCTTGGTCGCTGACTCAATGATTTGTTCACTTTGCGTAGAGACTTCATCCATGATGGCTGCTATCAAGGGAGTTAACATTTTCAACATTTGCAAGCGTTCTGAAGAGATGGAAATGCCCGTTTTTCGAGTCACCACTACAACGCCGGCTACGGGATGCTTTGCGCCGCCCAGCAGCGGTAGGCATAAACACTCAAGACCACTATTAGTATTTTTATATGTGGGAAAAGGCAATGACCACTTTTTAACTAGCAGACATGGATAGATATCTGTTTGCTTAGTGGAGATAATTTTTGCAAGAGGAGTCTCCTTAATTTTAATTTTTTTTTCGCTGATCTGCGAGAGGACTTGCCCTTGGTTAAACACGCCAACAACCCCACAATTCTGGTTATCCAACACCCTAAACAGGGCAATCAGTTGACTATTTGCTAAACGGGCTAGGGTATCTAATGTTTGTTTAATTAACTGCTCCATAACATAATTGTCCTCGAAATTATCCAATTAAACGAATTGAGTAATGCATATAATATACTAGAATATTTGACAAAAACAGGTACTATGTGGAAATTTTAAATTTATTATTACTAGGCATTGTCGCAGGGACTTTAGCCGGTTTGTTAGGCGTAGGCGGTGGCATTATCATTGTTCCAGCGTTGGTGTGGATTTTTCATAGCCACGCCGAGATACCCGCTGCCAGCCTTATGCATATCGCAATAGGCACAAGCTTGGCTACGATAGTGATAACTTCAATTTCTTCCATGATCGCCCATCATCGGCGCGGAGCGGTGCTATGGTCAATTGTTTGGCAACTCGCCCCCAGCATCATAGTCGGTGCTTTACTAGGAGCGCTCATTGCCGATGCGTTGCCGAGTGAGACTTTGCGAAAAATTTTTGCGATATTCATTTTATTAGTCTCGGCACAACTCGGTTTTTTAGCACCTCCAGCCCCACATCGTCAACTGCCGGGCAGTGTGGCGACATGGAGCATCACGGGCACGCTGATAGGTAAAGTTTCTGCACTAATGGGGATCGGCGGAGGCTCACTCACTGTGCCCTTTTTAGTCTGGTGTAACATATCCATCCGCAATGCGGTGGCAACGTCCGCCGCTTGTGGATTTCCCATTGCGCTTTCGGGGGCACTTGGATTTATTGCCACAGGCAGGCATATTGATGGAGCATGGATGAGCGGTTATATTTATTGGCCGGCATTCATTGCTATTAGCCCTGCTACTTTACTGTTTGCACCATTAGGTGCAAAATTAGCCCATACCCTCCCCGTTAACACGCTGAAAAAATTGTTTGCAGTTTTTTTAGCAGGGGTGGGTGTTAATATGTTGATTATGGGCAAGTAGAGCAGAATCTCAACAAGAGAATGACAAGAGGAGCAAGCTATGAAAGATTTATTCAAGTTCGATTCAAGTTACAGTTCGCATTATACGAGGAAACCTCGACGGAACAAAAGCCGTTTTTGGTTTGTGTTGATTTTATTATTGGCGGTGGGGGGATATTTCGCGGTGCCAAAAATTCTCAAAAGCAGATCACAAGCTGATCCAGAAGCTGTAATTCCAAGCGAATCTGATCAGGCAGCGGATGAAAAAATTATCAAAATCATCCCTCTGCCCAAGCTAGATAGCTAGGGTAGTTCATAACATCATAACGCGCACAAGTAAATCGTTTGCAGGCATGCATTCCCACGATAGAAAAATCATATTTTTTAAAAAAAATATGATTTTTCCTCGTGTTGGCTTTGTACTCGCACCGCTCGTCCATTAAGTCGCTCAAACCAATAAAAGTTATTTAAATTTGAGTGATCTTTTCGATCCGATCATTTTGCCAGCGACGTATTGCAGAGGGGATTGTTCCCCTTTTTGAAAACGCTTGTGCAATCATATCGTTTGGTGGATAACCGTCATTTAGCCAATCAATGACTTTATTAACCAACTGAGGCTTATCGTTTATGGCTGACATAATCAGTTTATCAAATGGAAAAGTTTTGATTATTACCTCAGTCAGACCAAAGTTCTTTAAACCTGCTCTAAACTGCTGAATCACCTCAGTGCGTTTTTGCCTTAATAAAGGATGAATGACGAAAAAATTCTCTATCTGATTTAAAATTTTCATCCCCCCTTTTTTAACAAAAACCCAATCTCCTTCACTTTAAATTCCCACATATCCATCAGTTTCTTCAATTTTTACAATGGGTAACCACCGAATGGAAATTTTATTTTTTTCAAAAGATTGAAAGTCCGCAGCTTTATTTTTCTTTAAAATGGCTTTTAGACTGTTTTTATTAATCATATAAAAATTCCTCTGATAATCCCCTTATACTTCATAAATTCTTTCTCGTTCCCACGCTCCGCGCTCATCGTTATACACAAGTGTCTTTCCGACTTGAGCCTTCGATTTTTTTGATAGCGACACCGGCTTAAAAATCAGATTTTTTGAAAAAATATGATTTTTTTTATCGTTCCCACGCGGAGCGTGGGAATGCCTGCTAGGACGCGGAGCGTCCTGCAAGCAAAACGAGAGCTTAATTTCAAACCAAGTGTTTTATTTTAATATTCTTCTGCCGGACGGGGTTTGCAACCCAATGCCATTAAGTTAAGGGCAAAGACGACAGGGATTTGTAGGGTCAATGCCATTAAGTTAAGGACAAATAATTGATTTTTAAATAAAAAATCTGTGCTGGACGGTGTTTATCAGTTGTGTGGAGCTTAAGGAGCTGAGCGGATTTCCCGAAACTAAAATGATGGTTTCGGGAAATCCGCTCCGCTCCATTCCCGAAACAACTGAATAAAATCAATATTTTAAGCTTAACTTAATGGCATTGATTTGTAGGGTGGGCTGTAGGGGCAATCCTTTATGGTTGCCCTTTTTGCCCACCTGTCGGGGCTGGTGGGCAACAAAAAGACGTTACCCACCCTACAATATCTCTTGATCCCTCGCTAGCGCTCGGGACAGGCTTAATGGATATGGTTTGCAACCCCGTCCGTAACGTTTGAGTCCTAAAACGTTGCCCACGGGATTGCAAATCCCGTCCCGCGGGTAAAAAATTATCATAAAATCAAAATTAAAGACGAGACAATTCGGTACAGCCTACTTGAAGTGAAGGTAAACAGTCAGCCGGCAAGCCGATTATACAAAAACTTACCAATTTCTCAACACCGGGTTTGCAAGCACTTTCCTTGTCTAATTTATGGTAAGTGTCAGTTTCGTTGACTGAAGACAAATCGTTGTTTAGGTAATGTATCCACGTTTCAATATTGCGTTTAGGCACCAAACGCACAATCTTTTCTGTCTCAATCGGTAAAGGAAATAATTGGTTTAACCGTTCTGACACAGCCATGGTATCGGCATCAATCATGGTGACAAGTGCCTTGGATAAATGACGTTTTTGTCGTAATACCTTAACTTGTATGGGATATTCACGACGAACATACTGTTCACCCGCGCCTCTCCCTTGCGGACATACCATAACTCGGATTTGTCGCTCTGTCAGCTTATGCCGCTTTTTTAAATAATGACGAATAAAAACTTCATGTTGTCTATCCTCACAGAGAATGACGATTTGGGAATAGCGGTTACTCATCACGATATCCAACCTCTAGCAACCAATTCAGAAACGGGCAAACCTAATGTCGTTTCCTCCAAATGATCCGATTTAATTGGATGTACTCGCACCGCTCGTCCATTAAGTCGCTCAAACCAATAACCTTTGGACGCGGCAAGGTAGTTGATCAATTCTGGATGGTGAGAAATCATTAACACTTGACAAGGTTCATCTTCGGCTTTGTCAGCTATTTGCAATAACCACGGTTGAATTTCTGGTAGCGCGAGGAAATTTTCGGGCTCATCTAGGCAAAAAGTTAAATCATTCTCACTAGAATAATTTAATAAAGTATAAAGTATAATCAGAGCCTGTTGTCCTTCAGAGAGTTCATCAAAACGGAATTCTAACTTATTGCTAAAGCGGAAGGTTTCCTCGTGTTGGCTTTGAAATTTAACTTTTAGTACCCTAGCATGTTCACCATCATTCGCCAGTGTCAGCGTATCAAATCCGTCAATCGCTTCTCGCAACGCTTGTTGCAACGTCGCGTACATGGCGGGTTGTTCCTGTAACAGGTGGCGATACCATGATGCAAAGTTGGATAAATCTTCCGCCGGCTGCGTGACTTCAAGCTCACTGCGCGACTGCATGGCAAAGGGATTCAGGCGCAAAACGTAAATTTGAGTCATTCGTTTTTTAAACCAAGTCAGTCGCGTATTATCATGGCGGGGTAGAACTGTGGTCAATCCTGAGTGATTCCAATCAAAATCAAACTCGGCACCTTTAGAATAATCATCACGATACCAAAGTATTGTACCTTCTAAAAATTGGTAAAGAGGCTGTTCATCAAATAAAAGTCTTTCATGTTTGATGTGACTTTGTCGGGAACTAGGCTGATGTTCAATTTCTAAACGGTAACGATATTGCCCGCCGTTACCATGGAGATCGATTTCAAACGTTTGTACATTCACCCCTTGCCAACGTGTCAAGGTATTGAGTGAAAATAACTCCGAGACGGCACAGCCCCCAATCAATTTTTGGAGCAAACGTAAAATCTCAAAAGTTGATGATTTACCGCTACCATTAGTACCGAGTAAGAGATTTAATGACTGGATCGGCAATTCAAAATTGACAAACGCTTTAAAATTATCAACATATAAACGTGTTAACATTGAGCATCTTCCTATTTGTCAATAGATAGTATAATAATGGCATTGAGGGGAAAATGGGCACTCAAACCAAGTGCTTTATTTTAATATTCTCCCATTTATCACTCAGATATTCTGCAACAAGTCGCCTATGACAATGCTCTGGCGTATCCTCACTACATAACAAGCAGCCTTGATGAAAAGAGTCAGCCTTAAATTTGTTTTCAATCTTGCGCTCTTGCATTAATGCTAAAAATTGTTTCTCGTAAATCGACCAATTGCCTTGATTTTTTTTATAGGCTTCTAAAATCGCTTTAGTGGGTGCGAGTGCGGGAATATAGACGTATTCAATATCACAAAGCGCCTTGAGAAAATACTTTAAATCGTCTTGTTTAGCAAAACCCGCGAGTTGTGATTTATTATTGAGTCGAATATCAATAATACGCTTCACGCCTGCTTTTTTGAGTTTAGTAAAAAATTTTTCTGCCGTTTTTTTGGTAAAACCAATCGTATAGATTTTAATGCAAGTTAAATCGCTATCAACTCTCATATCCACCCTCTTCTACATAAGCAATCTTTTCACCTTGCATATCATAAGCCTGTTCAATCAACTGTTCCTGACTAGCAAAAAAATCTTGTTTCGGTATTTTAAGCAACTCCATTAAACGCTGTTCCGCCTCCGGTTGGGTTTCGAGACTGCCATCCTCCAAAACATGTTTAATCATCATATCATCCGCACGCAGATGACGACAGATTAAAATGGTTCTATGACACATCAAAGGATCTTTTTCAGCGCACATTAAAGCGATACGATAAGATGCCATGCCTTTATTTAACCTATCAATACCTTTTTTAAAATCCTCCGTTTGGGCAATACGAGCATATTGAACTTTACCATTATTATCATAACAATTAGCATCCTGACTTCTCGCGCCCAACTCTTTGCCCAAAAAGACATAAGCAATATTATGTTTTTTGAGAGCCTGTTTCAGGGGTTCAGAATTAAATTGCGGATTATATTTGCTATAAGGCTGTGAACGCACATCACCAATGGCGGTAATAGCCTGTTTTTTAAGCAAATCAATAAATTTGTCTATTGAATGATTAGAATGCCCAATAGTATAAATTTCTTTCATTTTTAATAAGATTATCCCAGCAACCAGCTTATAGCATTCTTCATTAAAGGGCTCGCTCAGACTGAGACAGAGGTAAACATTATCCGTGATAGGATAATTACCGTCTGCTTTGGTTTCATAACTCAATTCAAAGGCTAAATCGGTGACAGATAATCTATAGTCTTGATTCTTATAAGTAAAGTTAGCCCGTACTTTTTTGTTGGAATGGTACTTATCAGTATAAACGCTAATCGTTAGAGAATCCGGTTTGATAAATAATAAAGAGGTATCAATATTTTCGGTGACTAATTCTAAAGGCATTTTATCATTTTTGCCATGATAACTGTGATAGCCATTAATCCAGATTGAGTCAACTTCATCACACAGATCAGGTAACAAGCTTGCTGGAAGGGCGGACTGTTTAATCCAAGCTTGACGATGATCTATTAAATAATTCTCCGTTTGATAAGCGTGTGATTGATGTTGAATGAATGGTATTTTTACAACATCTAACAATTTCGGACCTTTACCATCTTTTAAGATAATTTCGATTTCTGAAAGCTCCCCGCCAACTCCCTTACGACTCACTGGTCGAATCCAATTGTGGGTCAATTGCTTATTGATGATTTCTTTACCGGCGACGCAGCGTTTACTCATTTTCCGAGAGGTTGCCAGACATACAATAGTCTTATAAAAAGTTTTCATAATCTAATCAATGCCATAAGGTAGGCGATAAATCGCCTACTACGAACCAATGCCATTAAGATTTATCGCCTCAATGAAATTCTGGCAAATTATAAAACGCCGCCTTCCCCGGATAAATCACATAACTCCCCAATTCTTCCTCTATACGAATCAATTGATTATATTTAGCAATCCGATCAGAACGCGACAATGAACCAGTTTTAATTTGACCAGCAGAAGTCGCCACCGCCAAATCAGCAATCGTACTATCCTCAGTTTCGCCAGAGCGGTGCGAAATCACTGCGGTATAACTGGCCCTTTTCGCCATCTCAATCGCCGCCAGCGTTTCTGTCACCGTGCCAATTTGATTGAGTTTAATCAAAATCGAATTAGCAACGCCTTTATCAATACCCTCTTTCAAAATAGCCGTATTGGTGACAAATAAATCATCACCAACCAATTGCACCTTTTCGCTGAGTTTTGCAGTGAGAATCGCCCAGCCTTCCCAATCGTTTTCAGCCATGCCGTCTTCAATAGAAAGAATAGGGTATTTATTTACCCAAGCGGCGAGATAGTCAGCAAATTGCTCGGAATTAAGTTGTTTACCTTCCGAAGCAATATCGTATTTGCCGTTTTTGTAAAATTCTGAACTTGCCGCATCTATACCTAACCAGATATCTTTTCTCTGTTTAAATCCGGCTTTTTCAATCGCCTCCAAAATAACCTCTATTGCCGCTTCGTTAGAAGATAAGTCGGGCGCAAATCCGCCCTCATCACCAACCGCAGTATTCAAACCTTGTTTTTTCAAAACGCTTTTCAAGGCATGAAAAACTTCCGCGCCATAGCGCACCGCTTCAGTCAGCGACGACGCCCCCGCAGGGATAATCATAAATTCTTGTAAATCAACGTTATTATCAGCATGTTCGCCACCGTTGATAATATTCATCATCGGTACCGGCATTTGCATCGGCCCAGCACCGCCTAAATAGCGATACAATGGTATCTCTAACTCATTGGCAGCCGCTTTAGCCACCGCCATTGATACCGCTAAAATGGCATTAGCCCCTAAACGGTCTTTATTGGGTGTGCCATCCAAAGCTATCATTTGATTATCAATTTCAGTCTGTTCGGTCACCTCCACTTCGAACAAGGCTTCTTGTATTTCATCATTGACATGCTCAACGGCTTTCTGCACCCCCTTGCCAAGATAGCGGCTTTCATCACCGTCACGCAATTCGATGGCTTCTCTGGCGCCCGTGGACGCACCGGAGGGTACTGCTGCACGTCCTTTTGCACCCGTTATCGTCGTGACTTCTGCTTCAACAGTGGGATTACCGCGTGAGTCAAGGATTTCACGGGCATGTACTTCAATAATTTCTGACATGTTTATTTCCTATATTTGACAGTATTATCAAGCAGTTTTAGAGTTTCTAGCAAGGATGCCA
Organism: Pseudomonadota bacterium; assembly: GCA_039714115.1. GTDB lineage: Bacteria > Pseudomonadota > Gammaproteobacteria > Beggiatoales > Beggiatoaceae > Thiomargarita. Next base: position 20,572 of record JBDLJY010000050.1, read on the forward strand.
TTTTGTCCAAGGGCCACGCATTAGGGCCATCGCTTAAAGCCTTATCAGGCTGCGGGTGTGTTTCCATAAAAATGCCCGCCACTCCGACAGCAACCGCTGCGCGAGCTAAAACTGGAACAAATTCACGTTGCCCCCCTGAAGTCTGCCCTTGTCCACCCGGCAATTGCACTGAATGGGTGGCATCAAAGACGACAGGGCAGCCCGTGTGACGCAGGATTGCTAATGCCCGCATATCGGATACGAGATTATTATACCCAAAAGAGACTCCGCGTTCACAAACCATAATTTTATCATTGCCCACCGCTTTCGCCTTTTCCACCACATTGATCATATCTCCGGGCGCGAGAAATTGGCCTTTTTTGATATTCACCGGCAAACCTTGACGGGCAACATTTTGGATAAAATTAGTTTGGCGGCACAAAAAAGCCGGAGTTTGCAGTACATCGACGACGCTCGCAACTTCTTCTAGCGGCGTATCTTCATGCACATCAGTTAAGACGGGTACACCGATTTGTTCGCGGACTTTTTCGAGAATGGCTAAACCTTCTGCCATGCCTAAGCCGCGAAAACTTGAATGTGATGAACGGTTCGCTTTATCAAATGACGATTTGTAAATAAACGGGATCGCCAATTCATCGGTGATGGCTTTCAATTGGGCGGCTGTCTCTAAAGCTAATTGCTCCGATTCAATGACACAGGGACCAGCGATTAGAAAAAAGGGTTTATCTAAACCAATCTCAAAATCACAGAGTTTCATTTTAATAAATGTCCTCACTGCTTAGAAGGCACATCCGTCTCCGGCACCAGCCGTGGCGACTTACGCGAAAACTTCAATAAATACAAAAGACCAGCAGCAATCAGCAACAAAGTGATACCCAACAACGGGCGATAATATATCCAAGCAATAGCAATAGTAATAAGAGAAAGTATGAAACTTAAAACCAAAAGAATAAAGCTGCCAATAACACCAACCAGATTCCCCAAAATAGGTATAACCGCCGCCAGTATTTTCAATACATAAAATATCGTGCTTAAACCAATGAACATCATCACAAAACCGACCAAGCGCAGAATCCAAGTCAATATCGTATTAGCCCTTTGTGCGCGTTTAAACATCTCCCCAGCCGTCACTACACCATATTCAAACAACTCAATTTCTCCGCCCGCTTCAGTCATATAGGGCGTCAAGCGTGAACTGACTTGTTTGGCAACAACACTGATCGTTGTGGGGCGTACAACCTCAAATTTTATCTGAAAATCGCCAATTTGAGGATAAGCGGGATCATAACCCACATAGTAATTTCCGTAATGTAAATGCAAGCTTTGAAACTGGGAACGGCGTTTTTTCTGCAACTGCTCAAACATCTCCTGTGTGATTGGCAAATGCTGAAAATTATTCAACTTTTCAACAAGACTCGGCGACAGAGAAAACTCACCCACTTTGACCCGTTTAGCCCTCACCATCTCTCCGCTCACCGGCATATAAGAAGGATTCTGATGACCTTCTGGCTGCATAAATTGGCTAGAATCAATCAGGGTGCTTGACCATTTTTTACTATAACTATAAGTTGTCACCGTCTGAGTGCCGCCCCCCAACATTTCTTCCGTTTCAGAATGAACGCTCTCATCCCACTGGTACATCTCTACCACACGCCGCAACTTGATAATCTTGGCAGCCGTAACGCCAAACATCACATCTTTTAAAGTTTCATCAGTGCTAGTGTCACCACTGAGATGAACAAGCTTACCATCGTAAACCCATTCAACTATATCAGAATCAATGGAAAGAACAATACTCGCCCCTTCGTCTAAGGTTTGAGCGCGATGTACGGCGCGTCCCTCGTTCCAAAACAAGAGATAAAATGCACCAAAAAATAAAATAATCCCAATCAGGGCACCTCGTGAAGACTCTTTAAGACGACTTCCCCATGACTGGTAAGTGACTTCGCTAGACATAATTTCACACTATCAATGAATTAAGCAAGCCGGTTTTATTCGTTTATCCCCGTCATTTGTTTATCTGGGAAGACATTTATGATGGGTTCGCCTGAAACTGAGAAAGAACGAAAAGCCCACAATTGGGAATTATTTTACGTTAACGCCCGTGATAAATCCTATTTTTAAAAAAAAAAAATAAAAATAGGATTTCTTTAAGGATTGGTCGATCGGAGCGCCGCTTTATGCTCAATGCCATTAAGTTAAGACAAACCTGACAGGTGTCAAAAACCTGTCAGGTTAATTTTTCCTTGAGTAGAAAACGACCTGCCAGGTCTGATTTGGGGGCTTAACTTAATGGCATTGAGCTTTATGCTCCGCCCATCAAAGTACGGTTAAGCCTAAATGCTCAACCATCGGCAAAAACTCATTATCATTCTGTAACAACCTGATTCTATTGACAATACAAAAAGTGCCGGTGATGAGATTCATCGTATTACGAATCGTGATACCACGTTGACGTAAAAGGCGGTAATTTTGTGCGCTTTGCCACGCAATGTCTTGTCCTAATATTTCTCGAAAGGGCAAACAGGTCAGCAAATGTTTGGCACGTTGAAACTCTGCCTCATTGCGAAAGCCTTGCAAGACTTTACTCAAAATGAGGTCACCTACTAATGCCTCACCCATTGCAAGTACCTCTTCCAATAACTCAGTTTTTGGGGTCATTCTGCCGTTAAAATAGTCAATCCATATCGATGACTCTGGTAAAATCATTACTTCTCCTGTTTGTTATTATCTTCATCGTCCCAGCCCCAATGCAACTCGCCTCGTAATTGGCGAATTTGTTGCTGAGCCTGCATGTGAACATAAAAAGTCAGTGCTTGTTCGACAACGGCTTTTTTATTTTTCAAACCGCTGAATTCATGAGCTTTTTTAAAAATGTCATCGTCAATGTTGACGTTAATACGCATGGTGTTACCTCTGGTTTAGTGTGCAAAGCTCTTCCACGCCTTCTAAGAGCCTATCCGAAAACCCCTCACAAAAGTCCACACCCCGTCAGCCAGCCTCTATATCTGCGGAGTGTAGGTTCTTATGCGCAGATATGAGGTTTTCGGATAGGCTCTAAGAGGTTAAACTTGGCACCGTAGGTCATATCTTTACCTAAATCGCTGGATGAATTTCACCCCACAATGCCAGTCTTCAAAACCGTGCTTGAGACTTTCAACCTCACACGGCTCCTCGGATTCATGCAGTCTAACATGAGCATCTTTTTCAATCAGTCAGATGCTATAACTTGAGCCTTAGCTCAAAATCATGGGCTCGCTAGAACATTATTACCCATGATTTAACTACTATAACCCGCATCAATACCATACCCTTTCGTCTTTGTGCGTGTTACCACTATCAAACTGATTCTTTCCATAGTGTTTCAGGTTTTTAATTTCTTCTGCATGACGTTTATCATGACAGTGGCGGTGCAATAGTATCAGATTAGAGTATTCATCTTTCCCACCTTTGCACCGATAAACTACATGGTGCGCTTCTAACAAATCTTCATTGCTTAATCTGCTCTTACATTCAGGGCAAATTCCACCTTGTTTCTTTAACATCTTAGCCTTCGATGGCGTTATGTTGCCATAACCTTTGGACAATCTATCAGCCCAGTAGGCGGTGTCACCATCATAGTATGACCTATCAAAACCGACTTTTGCGTAACTACCGGTACGCTCTTTATGCTTAGAGTATGCCTTTATAGCTTTAACAACGGCGCCCTCTTTCATAGCCATAAATACCCAGTTCCTCCCGTTAAGGTGTCCAAAGTATTTCTCTGCTACCCATTTCTTACCTTTGTGTGGGTGTTTACGACACGCCCACTGATATAGCCTTTTCCATAGCAGGTGGTCTAGTTTCCCAAAAGCTTCGCTAGAATGTACTGTCTTATAGTAATTAGCCCAACCCGTTATCTTGGGTTGGATAACATTTATCAAGGCTTCCGGCGTGACACTTTTCAACTTCCAAATTGCCTCGCTAATTTCACTCCAATGCGCTTTAATCTTATCTTTCGTCGGTTCAACTCTTAAAACATGCGTTGCTTTAGCTCGTTTCTGTTCCGTTTTAGAGCCATTTAACAGTTTCAACTTATAAGTACCTTTTATCTGGTTCTTATAGTGCCTTATGTGATGGCCTAAAAAGTCAAAACCTTCAGTCGAGTGAACTATCTTCGTTTTCTCCTGAGATAGCGTTAATCCACGTACTTCCAGCCATTGCTCTATAAATCTTTTGGATTCCTCTATAACATCTTTATCCTCATGGATTACAACAAAATCATCAGCGTATCTGATTACGTCGAGATATAGATTATTTCTCAACTTGTATGCCTTACCAGTCTTCTTATCAGTTCTTACACTAACAGTGCTTGTGCCGACTCTCTTTTTCCAACCCTTTATCCCGCGTAAATGTTCAGTCAGGTCAGTTTCCATTTGGTCAAGAGCTATATTTGCTAATAATGGTGAAATAGTGCCACCTTGCGGTGTACCCATTTCAGTCTGGTGTGTTTCACTCTCAAACACATAACCAGCCTTTAACCACTTATTAATTATAGGTCTCCAGTGTGTATCAATTTGCATTGCAAGATATTTATGGTCAATGTTGTCAAAGAATCCTTTGATGTCTGCGTCCAGAACCCACTTCTGCTTTTTCAATAGGACACTAGCAATTTTATCAATTGCGTCATGGCATCCCATGCCCGGCCTGAATCCAAAACTACATGATTCAAACTTAGCCTCATAATAAGGTTCCATTGCCAGCTTCGTAGATGCTTGCATAGCTCTGTCCTTAATCGTAGGTATTCCCAGTGGCCTCAGTTTACCGTTAGCTTTAGGAATCATAACCCGCTTAGCCGGCTTTGGTCGGTATTTATCCCAACCCCTACGAATTGTGTCCAGAACATCCTTAACCAAGGCATGCTTGTCTTTAGCTGTTTTAGCCTTTTTAAAATCTATGCCCGCAGTACGCTTGCCAGTGTTATCAGTAGTCACCTTTCTGACTGCATACAACGCGCCGCATGTCGAGTTCTGCAATAGGTACATTAGGCTTTTGGCCTTGCTGTACTTACCTGATTTTGTAGCCTTATAAATTCGCTTTTGCCAATTTGGCGAATACCAGCTGGCGCACCTTTTTCCAGATAATAGTGTCCCAGTCCCAATCCTTCATTATTGCCTCATTTGTCATCAAATAAGACGGAAAATCGTGGGGCAATGAGCCCCCTTGGAACTCAAACACCCTCTCAAGATATGGATACTTCCAGAGAATATTCATAATTTAGTTTTGAGCCTACCGTTACTACCGACGCTGTTCTGTCAGAGTTGTTCAATTGAATTTATAACTTATAGTTATTCCGTGAGGTTAATCGGCATATCCAGAATCCCACTTGGATGATTTCATCTGGCTTTAGCTTTCCCACCTCATCCTACCCAGTGCCGCCGCTAGATACCAAAGGGCATCCCTCTTGCATCCCGCAAGGGGCAAATGTATCTTAGCACTGTTTTTACTCGTTCCTACAGCATGTCTTACATGCAGGCTTAGGGTACGTCCTCTAATCGAATGTGTATTGGACAATCGTATTTGGGCCAAATGTAACCCATATACCTAATAACCTGTTATCCCATGAAGAGATTATAGTTACCGACCCTAAAGAGATTCCCATACCTGCTACGCTTGCCCTTTTGGGGCTTTATGACCTTGCACTGGTACACTCACTTCCTATGAGCCCCGGTCATTGCTTTCTAGCCAATTGTCATGCTAGGTGAGATAGACATTTAGTATCCACACACCACGCTGTAAGTTTTAAATTAAGGCTTTGTTTTTGCTAAGCTAATAGCGCATTAGGCCAAACGAGTCGCACCATTTGTCATATATAGTCATCCAAATAAATTTTCGAGGGTGTGCTCTTACAAATGTAAAAGGTTTTTTAGTACTTGGTTTATTGACGGGCAGACATTTTGGGTAGTCCCTTTGTGTGTTCAGTCAAACCAGACAAGCCTTCACACATTCCACCGCCATTTCCAACTTTTCCCGCCCAGTATAAAAATGCGGCGAAAATCGCACCCCGCCACCGCGTTGAGCGCATATAACTCTTTGCTCCAATAAATGATGAAACAAAGTACTCGCTTTGATCTGTCGATGACAGAAAGTGATAATTCCACTATACCGGCTATGGTCTTTAGAAGAAAGTATTTGTATATCAGGTAATTGAGTTAATCCCTCTATTAAGTAACGGGTATTATCCAACACTTTTTTTTCTACCGTCTGCATACCCACTTCTGCCAATAAAGACAGGCTTGCACTAAGGGCATGTATGCCCAACATATTGGGGCTGCCACACTCAAAGCGGCGGGCATCCTTTGCCAGTGTCCAAGTTTTAGCATCAAAATTGTATGGATTTTCTACATTATGCCAGCCATATTGTTTCAATTCTAATTGCTCGCGCCGTTCCGCTTTACAGTAAAATACCGCCAACCACTCAGGTGCCAACATCCATTTATGCCGCTCCTAAAAATCTTATACTATCTTATGATACATTATAAAATATGGTATAAGATCACGTTTAGCCGAGCAGTACTGCTAACGATTCGTGTGCCGGG
>JBDLJY010000051.1:0-26984 GCA_039714115.1 Pseudomonadota bacterium
GTTTTGTCCATTTGAGAATTTCCTCCGTTTCAACATTGACGATGATAAAAGGTAGTTGATGTCGTTTGATTATAAACTGATAGGCATTTTTCTTAAATAGCATACGCCGTCACTTCTTCGTATCTAATAGTGTATGGATCATGCGTAATTTTCCACCCCTCTTTTATGAGGGCATTTTTAACTGGGTTATGGATAATATCTTTAGCTGGCATATCAAAAACCTATTTTTTCCGGTGTGCGTTGGACCTTAGGATGACAATGAAAGTGTGTATTGTACACTATAATGTCTCTCAAAAAAAAATCACAAGCTAACTATACCCAATTTAGCCGTCGTCCATCCCTTCAAAATGTGGCAAGTTTTTTTATTAATAAGTACTATAAAATATTTTTATTAATTGATTTGATTTTTAATCTTAAACGTTACCGTCCAAAATAAATTTTGGACTCCTATCTCAACGCTGCCGTTCATAGCATAACACAATTTGATCCCATTCAATCGAAATGTAAGTCGCCTTATCCACCCGACATGTATGGGTTTCTCCGCCACGATATGGCTTTGGGTTGTTGTTTTGAAAACGTTACGGAGCAGGTTGCAAACCTGCGTGGCGACATAGAAAAGAGGCTTTGACTTTGTGATGGTTCTATGTAAAAATGGCACCTTTATCATAAATAACATTGATGGAATGCAGATTTTGAAAGCTTTTTAATAGTCCATAAAATCGACTTATGTTCTCTAAATCTAAAAAAAAATCACAGGCTAATAAAACTCAATTTAGTCGTCGTCCTTCTCTTGATGATCAGTCCACTCTTGTTGTGCCGGATCGGGGGTGGGATCAAGGGTATTGCTATTGGGTTAAGCAGTTTAAGTTAAGGTTCGGTAGAAATAGGAAAACCCCTGTCTATAAAAGACCTGTCGTCGCTTTCCCAAGAAGGCAGGATGATTTGTGGATAATATTCCCCGTAACAACACAGTCCTCTAGCAAACTTTTTCAGCTTCGCGCTGAATATTGTGTCTGTAGTGGAACATGCAAGCTTAAGGAAAGTTATTTGTTTTATAAGTATGAAACGGTTTCGCAAGCTTCTCTGAAACAGAATATTGGCTCTTTACATCATTCGGCAGCTCTGAAAATAGTTCAGTGGTATCGGGATCATTATCTAATTTCTTTGTGATGAGGCGTAGGAACGTCCGGCATAGAGGGTTATTATTTTTCATTTAATTTACAACGACCTGCGAGGTCTTGGTCACCTCGTAGGTCTTATTTTGGGGGCTTAACTTAATGGCATTGCCTTTATTTCCATCATTGAAATCTATTGAGGATTATCTTTTTATGCCTTCGGAAAATTTACTTCTTCGTTGGGTAAATAATGATCCTTCTTTGTCACAAGATACGATTAGTGCTTTAGAAAATGATCCCGTCGCTCAAGTTTTGTATGCTGATTTGAAAAATCCAAGCGTGGCTAATGATGAGGTGGTTAGAAGGGCTTTCCCTTTGCGTTCTTCTTTTAATGATTTGTCTGTTTCGGCTCCGAGTCCAGGCCAAATTGTACTCATAGATGAAATCGTTGGGCCAGAGGGCTCTATGGATTGGGATTTGCCAAATCCGTTGGCTGTTCTTGTTGATGAGCCTACGGTTTCTAAGAATGTTTGGTATGGTTGGGTTGTCGCTTCGGAAACGGATTATGCTAGTTATTGGGATATGTTGTTGGTGCCTGAGGATCATCCTTTTGATCCTTTGGCGGGTATGATACAGATATGGAATCCGGTTCTTGTTTATTTGCCTTCTGAGGTGTCTGTTTTGGCTGTTTTAAAGCCGGATCGTTTTAGGGCTGTTCATGCTTTGGCTGTCGAATTTGTCTCCGGTGTTGAGCCTGATGTTTCGTTGTGTTGTCCTGGTTATGTTGCTTCTCGTGAAACTGTTGGCGGTTGTAGTGTTGTTACAGGTTCGCCTCTCGGGGGGTGTGATGATCCTCGCCATCGTTATAGAAAGTTGTATCATACGGCGGTTGAGGTGTTGCGGGAGGTTGCTCGCGGTGCGTTGTCTGAGGCGGAGCAGGTGGATACACTTTCTTGGTTTAGTGCTTTTTATGATAGGCTTAAAAGCAGTGTCATTGGTGTAATTCAGAAATGGGATGTCAGTTGGGCTTCTCCTGTGGTTGCTATGGCTGTTGTTGTTGTGTTAGTTGTTAGCTTGACTTTTTTTTGGCCTACGTCTTTCGAGCAAATTGATATTACTTTTCAAGCGATTTATGCTCAGAAAACTGTTGAGATGGAACAGGGGTTGCGTGATTTTCAATTTGAGTGGGAAAAGACTAATGTGTTTGCTTTTAGTTCTTCGGCTGCGCTTCCGGCGAGGAGTGCTTTTGGTGCTGGTTTGTTGACGGCGAGAGAGGCTTTACTTGGGGTAAGCGAGGTTGTTTTGCCTGAGCGATTTTCTCCTCCGGCTCCTTTTGATAGTTGGTCAAAATCTGAGTGGGTGGGTGATTTTGAGTTGGGGCGTTGGTTATTTTTGTTATGGACGGCTTGTCATTTTGAAGCTGAGCTACCTCAAAGCTTTTGGGATGAACAAAGGAAAATTTTGTCCAGTTTCAAAGTCAAATTAGGGGAAAATGGTGTGATAATTGAATCTTTGCTGGAACGTCCAAGGGATTGTGATAAGTTGGGAATTCTTTTGAAAAAGATAATGGCGGAGAGTGTTGAATGAGGCGTTTGTTGTTTTTTTTCTGGTTCGTTTTGGTTGGTGCGTGGTTGGTGAGTTTATATTTTGATGAAGCTCGTCAGTTGGGTGTGTCTTTGCCGCTCCAAGTTTGTGCTGGTGTGAAGGGCGCTAATAAAAATAGTGTACAGTATTATATTGATAAATATGGACGGGCTAGCGAAGATGATGCAGAAGTTCGCAGAATTTACCAAGTCTTTGACAAAGTTAGTTTGGTGGCTGATAAAAGACATCATCGTGTTCCTAAACTTGTTGTTTATAATAATAAAAATGTTTGTGAAGGTGAGCCTTTGGCGGCGGCTTTACCGGATGGTTATGTCGTGCTCTCTAAAAAAGCTGTTGAAATTCTTTATAAAGATTCGGCTCAAGGCGATATTCGCGCTGCTTTTGTTTTGGGGCATGAGTTGGCACATCTTGCGAACGATGATCATTGGCATTTGGAATTTTTTAATATGGCGAGAGGTAATCAATCTTTACGCCCAATAGTTAATCGTTTTTTTGCTCAAAATGGGGAAGATAAGGAGCTTCAGGCTGATGATCGGGGGTTTATTTATGCTGCTATGGCGGGCTATTCTGTAGATAGTCTTTTGAGCGATAAGGATAATTTTTTTGTTTATTGGCAACAGCAAACTGTTCGAGGGGGGGAAACCCATCCTAGTTTGGATGTACGCGCTGAAGCTTTGCGTGAGCGGCTACGAAAGTTGTTGGGGGATTTGCCTTATTTTCATTTTGGGGTGCGTTTGAGCCAGTTTGGGCGATGCGATGATGGTATCTATTTTTTTAAGGAATTTTTAAAATACTTTCCAGCGCGAGAAGTCTATAATAATATTGGTGTTTGTTATTTACAAAGGGCGCGACGGGTTCTGGGTGAAAAGGCTTATTTTTATTGGCTGCCTTCGGTGCTGGATGTGATGACTCTGGTTGAGGATTTTTCGTTGTCTAAGGGTTGGTTGTTGGCTGATGATTTTTTTAAGGAGGCTAAGAGGTATTTTGATTTGGCTTTGGATGAGGAGCCTTCGTATTTGCCTGCTCGTGTGAATTTGGCTATCACTGCGCTTCTCCAAGGTGAAATTTATGAGGCTCGGGCTGCTATAGAAAAGGCTTTGGGGTTGGCTGGGGATGATTTGGGTATTCAGGGGTTGCGGGCTGTCATTGTATATGAGGAGGGTAAGTTGTCTCCGCATGTGGATATGTGGCTTCATACTGTCAATTTGTTGAGAAGTCTGGCTCTTGAGCCGAATGCTCCGCTTAGTATTTTTTATAATTTGGCGCGACTTTTGGATGAGAGAAAACGCGCCGGGGCTGATGATATTTGGCAGCAATTGGCGCAACAGGCGGCTAAGTTACCTGCTCCTATTCGTGGTATTGTTTGTGAAAAGTATGTTTGCCCTGCAAGAGAATTTCCTAAAAAAATATGGGATTTACCGGTGGCACTGGGCGTTTTGGTGGAATACGATGATTTGGCTTCAAAGACTTTGAGCCAATGGCAAAAATTGCCTAAAAAAGGCCATAGGTTGTATGAGAAACAAATTAACGAAACTATTTATTATCATCCTGATGGCAGGGCAGAGGTTTTGGTTTTAGATGGTTTGGTGGAAATGGTTGTGCTGAGGAAGTTTGATAGTCTTGCTGTTAATGAGTTGGGTGGTTATTGTGGACAAGCGTTACGTCAAAGTCCGGTGGTGAATGGTGTAATTTGGTCTTGTGATCATTGGGCGGCTTTGGTGGTTGAAAATAAAGTTGAGGAGGTTTGGGTTGTTATAAGTAAAATGTAGCTTCCAAGATAAATCTTGGACTCCTAGCCCTGTTCTGTCGGAGCTCCTTATTCAACTACAAGAATTATATTTAAGAAGGGATAAACCAAACCGAGGGCAAACCCGATAGGGTAGCCCCTACAATCTGTCCCATCTGTTCTTTGGTTTTATCCATTCTTAAATCGTCGAAATGACTTATTTTTCCTTGGACTGAGTACAACTAATGCTCAACAACGAATAAAAATCAGTCATATTTTTGTGTTTCGGGAAATCCGCGTAGCTCCATTCCCGAAACAACTTTCAACCCAAAACAAAACTACAAGGATTATTTATAATAAAGGATAGGACCATCAGTACTATTATAAAGAGCGACAAGCACTTCACACTCAGTAGATGGGATTTCAGTAACAGCCGTGCAGTCAAACGGATCATTCTCGTTAATGATGATAGTGGCATTGTCTAAAATTGCCCCATTAATTGGTGAAGTTAGGGTAATTGTGAAAGTTTCAGGATTTATGAAAGTTTCTGAATTTTCAAATGTGTCATCATCAATAATAGTTATTGTGATGGTTTTGTTAGTTGAGTCGCCGTCTGCCCAAGATAATGTCCCTGTGCTTTGGATGTAGTCGCTGCCGGCTGTGGCAGTGCCGTCGGTGGTAGCATAGTTTACTGATATAGCTCCGTTTCCGACGCGGATGACGGTGATGCTTACTTGTCCGCCGTTTTCGGTTACACTGTATCTTGTTAGCAAGAATAGTGCAGCCGGACAAGATGTTTGTGTTGTTTTCCAACCTGGATTGTGGCTATCAAGCCATGCAATCAATTCTGAGTCAGATGCGGTTAGGTGGTTGTTGTCTAATTTTAAAGATGATATATTGGATAAGTTTTTCAATTCAACTGGAATTTCTCCACAGAGTTTGTTGTCAGACAGAGAGAGAAACTCCAAATTGCTCAGATTGTCCAATTGACTTGGGATTGAGCCGGTGAGTTGGTTGTCATACAGATAGAGACTCGTCAAGTTGCTTACTTAAATTATCCAATTCCGCTGGGATTGAGCCGGTGAGTCGGTTCCAACCCAGATTGAGAACCGCTAATTTGCTTAAATTACCCAATTCACTTGGGATTGAGCCGGTGAGTTCGTTGCTATCCTCGATGGGTGGGTAGCCGCCAGACCAATGCCATTAAGTTAAGGGCAACCATAAAGGATTGCCCCACCTCGGGTCGGTTGCCCTTAACTTAATGGCATTGAGTCAAACGGAGCAAAGATGTTTGTGTTGTTTCCCAACCTGGATTGTAGCTATCAAGCCATGCAATCAATTCTGAGTCAGATGCAGTTAGGTGGTTGTTGCCTAAAGATATATTAGACATGTTTTTCAATTCAACTGGAATTTCTCCACAGAATTTGTTGTCAGACAGAAAGAGAGACTCCAAATCGCTCAAATTACCCAATTCACTTGGGATTGAGCCGGTGAGTCGGTTGTTATTCAATTGGAGATACCTCAAATTGATCAGATTACCCAATTCACTTGGAATTGAGCCGGTGAGTCGGTTGTTATTCAACCGGAGAGACTCCAAATCACTAAAATTGCCCAATTTAGCTGGGATTGAGCCGGTAATTGAGTTGAACGACAGATCGAGAACCTCTAATTTGCTCAAATTGCCCAATTCCGTTGGGATTGAGCCGGTGAGTTGGTTGTCAAACAGATAGAGAGACTCCAATTTGCTCAAATTGCCCAATTCACTTGGGATTGAGCCGGTGAGTTTGTTTAAGCCCAGATTGATAACCGCTAATTTGCTCAAATTACCCAATTCACTTGGGATTGAGCCAGTGAGTTTGTTGTTATGCCAATAGTCCGATAGTTCGAGCCTCGATACATGTCCCATGCTACATGAAACGCCATACCAACTACAAGGCGTATTCGTCACATTCCACCCCGTCTTATTCGTCCAATTAGCACCTCCAGTACTATTATAAAAAGTGACAAGTGCCTCACACTCCGTAGATGGGATTTGAGTAACAGCCGCACAGTCAGTAACTGCCTGCGCCAAAGGTGACATTAAAACCAATACTAATAGTATGGCGTGAAAGCTAAAATGATGTTTCATGATAATATCCTTAATCGTGCCTAAAAAAAAATTGATATATATAATTAATATATTAGACTAAAATTTTTGCCGCTGCATAGTCGCGCCTGAAAATTATTTAATTTATTTCAAGTGCGGCTACGGCGGCTGGCTTATTCAGAATCGTTATCCGCTATAATCCCTGTAGTTATTGATGGTGTGTTTTGACGAATCCTAAAACAAACTACATGGATCGTAGGTAAGCAGGGATAAAGACAAACCCTTTCTTTGCTCCGCTTGTTTATCCATTCTTAAATATAATCCTTGTAGTTTTTTCTAGTTTATCTTGGGCGTCTCGTCCAAAATAAATTTTGGACTCCGAAGGCTTAATTAATTTATAATTTTATCGTTCCCACGCTCCGCAAAGGAACGATAACCCTGGTGATTTAATCTGGTTTTCTTAACGTTACGGTACGGACGGCAGAGAAAGCGAGCGCAACAACAATGCCCTCACTATACAATAAGATAGACAATTCATTTAGATGATGGCATAATAACCGTCAGTTTTCTACACGACACTCAGACAAAGGAAAATATTATATGTCCAAAGTAACAAATATTGGTGATAGTTTGTCTTATGCCCGTCGATTGCGTGCTGAGCATCGGGGAGGTTATTATGTCTTACAGTAAATTCACCCTAACAAGCGTGGAAAAAAACTTCCAATTGCAAGAAACCATGCAAAACCTTTTCCCTACGGTTAAGCCGCTAGAAATTAGCGAATGGCTACACCAAACAATGGAAAAAGGTAGCTATTTAGCTTTAAAAAGTGAAAAAGCTCGTTCAGAAATGATTATTGCTCCAATTTTGCTGGAGATGATGGACAAAAATGATCGTGCTATTAGCATCTTTTCGGGGGACAATTTAGATATTGATCCAGAAAAGGGGTTAAATGGAGAATGTGATTTTATTATCAGTAAAGTCCAACAAGCTTATACGATTCAAGCACCTATTTTAGCACTAGTCAAACAGAACATTGTGGAAAATAATATGGGACAATGTGCGGCGCAAATGATGGGAGCGAGGCTATTTAATCAATCTGAAAACCAATCACTGGAAACGATTTTTGGTTGTGTTACCAATGGAGAGATTTGGCAATTTCTGAAACTGGAAAATCAAACCATTTTTATTGATACAAAAAAATATTTTCTGGATAATTTAGGGCAAATCCTTGGCGTACTCCAAGCTATTATAGATTTTTATCCAGTGAGGGAAACATGAACGGCGGTATTTTTACAAAGAAATCACGCCCAAAATAAATTTTGGACTCCTAACTACCAGCCCAAAATAAATTTTGGACTCCTAACTACCAGCCTAAAATAAATTTTGGACTCCTAACTACCAGCCCAAAATAAATTTTGGACTCCTAACTACCAGCCTAAAATAAATTTTGGACTCCTAACTACCACTCGGCTAACGTCTTGGAGTCCAAGATTTATCTTGGACGTGCTGGAAATCATCGTCACATTAGTGTAGAATTGCAATTTTTTTATAAATAACAAAATGGAGTAGTTTATGGCGCGATTAGGCGGCAGCCTTGCAGTGTTAGTGATTATTGTTGTTGGCGGTGTGTTGTGGTATTTTCAAGCTCCACCCCCACCTTCACCTCAACCACCACCTCCGGTTGCAATAGAACCAATTGAGGACCATCAAAAGAAAATTGAGGCCCTTCAAAGACAGATTGATGCTATTCAGGCAGAAATTGGCAAAATGCAGGTGCTTTCTCTGATCGCCAAACTTGAGGATGTTCAAAGACAGATTGACCAGAATCCTGAGAAAACTGCACTGCTACAAACACAGATAGAGCACATTTACAGTCAGCTTGTTGAAAATATTGGTCAACAGATTGACCGTATTCAGGCTAAAATTGGCACGAATACCATCCTTTCTCTTGCCACCGAACTGAAATTGGTTCAAAAACATATGATGGCTATTCATGTTCAGCGTCCTCAAATCATTGAACAAGCACGACAAACACAGATAGACCAAATTTTCAGTCAACTTGTTGAAAATCTTAATCAAGAGATTGACCGTATTCAGGCTAAAATTGGCACGAATACTATCCTTGATCTTGCCACCGAACTGGAATCTGTTCAAAAGGCGATGAAAGTCATTCAAACTGCGAATGGCCAACTTCCTAAGACATCTCAAAAAATTGAGCTACTACAAACTCAGACAGAACAGATTTACCGTCTGCTTGTTAAGGAGATTCAGAAGCCGCTTGAGGAAATTATGGCACAAGTTGGCCAGAGAACGACGATTTCTCTGAGCACTCAACTTGAGAAAGTTCAAAAACAACTTTGGACCATTCAAGGTCAGATTGGTCGGCTTTATGGCACTCAAAGTTTGTTTTATGCACAGGTTAGCGAACTACAGACACGGATAGAACAGATTTACGCTCAACTGGTTGAGAAAATCAATAAAAAGATTGATGATATTCATAATCAACCCATTCGTGGCATTAGTGCCGTTATTTCACTGACGACTCAACTTGCGGATATTCAAGAACTAATCGACGCCGTTCAGAAGTTGCTTGATAAGCTCTATGAGATACCTCAAGTGATCGCGCTTCAAAAACAGGTTGAAAAACAGCAAACTGGGATAGAACATACTTACCGTTTGCTGGTTATTGACATTGAAGAACAGATTGAGGCGATGCCAGCAGACAAGTGTGCTGAGCAGAAGTCGCTGCGTCCTCAAATTGAGACACTTCAAACTCAAATTGAGAGGATTCAACAACGGATTGATAAGAGCGTTAGGAGTCCTGAGATGGCGGCACTTAAAACACGACTTGATGGGCTAGACATAAAAATCATGGGTGACTTAACAGAAGTCAGTTCATGTTCATGTGTTAACAAGGTGCCAAAATGTCTGTCAGCAGAGATGCAGAGAAAATTGCCCTTGTCTTGTGTGCCCACCATGCAAGATAGATCAATCCCCGACTATCTGCACAATTGGATGAAGGGCGTTGATAAGATTACCGAGTCCGAATTTTTTGTCATGCGTCGAGAAGTGAAGGTGGGCGAATTCCAAGATTATGTGGAAACCCTAGACAAGGGACAGAAAGAACAGTTGGGCACGTTATGGCGGCAAGAGTATAATGGAGAAGTTTTGCCCGATGAGAATCCGGTGGCTTCGGTGCCTTGGTGGGCTGCTAAAGGCTATGCCGATTGGCTATCTAAGGAAACCGGCTGCCCGTTGACTTTGCCGAGTTATAATCAGTGGGTTGCTGCCACGATAAGCTACGCCGATCCTAAAATGGCAGTCATTCGAGACAAACAACGATTTTTAGGACTCAAGCCACAGCAGCGCGGAGAGAAAAAAGCCTCCGGTAATTTACAATCATTACTCTTTAGTGAGGAAACCGAAGAAACATCAGATGGTGTTTTGGATTTACTCGGTAATTTACGAGAATGGTCAACAGATAGCCGTTGTCCTGATGAGAGTTACCATTACATCTTAGGTGAAGATTATAACACTTGGCGAGATAATATTGGTGGGGAGCCAATATGCGAAATGGGTTTTTCAGACATGGTGGGATTTCGCTTAGTTTTGCGAGAAAAGAAATAATTGTGTAAGGTATGCCTTGCACCAATGCTAGTATTGTGCCGGACGTTTTATACGCAAGATTTTCGTTGTTTCGGGAAATCCGCTCCGCTCCATTCCCGAAACAACTGAAAACCGATATTGTAGCCATCCCGACGTGTTTTTGTTGCCCTACTGAAAGCGATGAGGTTAATAAAATTAATGCTAAGATACTTAACACTGATGACAAGTTTGTCATTATATTTAATAAGCGCAACCACTCAGGCGCGTCCAATGGACGGTAGTTGCGCCCTCCATGATTTTTCGCCGCTGATGACGGATAAGAATGGTACTCTCGACACCAACCAAGGAGTATGGGTTTTGCGCTACAATGCTCCCGTGTATCCGACAGTTGACGGTAGCGACTCAAGCTCAACCCAAAAATTTGGAGATTATTTACTGCCAATCAAAGTCGCCAATCATCCTGATACCGGAGTACAACGAGTACAAGTCAAAAAAATTGGAACAACTACCCCTATAGGGTGGATGGAAGGATATGACTTATTATGTGGTATCAGTCCACTTGAGAGTGAAAAAGGCTTAGATCGCAAAGTGTTTGTTAAAACGCCTACCAGTCACGATCCCCGCATGAGTACGGTGCCAGCCTATTCCTCTTATGAAGGGCCATGCGATGGTGCTTGTGAACAATTCTCCCGCTTTGAATTGTATTTTATCTTTGCTGAGGATAAGTTACATCGACGTTATTTTATCTTAAAGGCACACACGCTGAAAGATAAACCTTTTTCTTCGCTACCGTCGCCGATGGGCTGGGTAAAATATGACAATACGATTCCTTGGGATACGACAATCGGTTTGCGGCCCAAAGAGGAGGTAGATAAGCTCTCGGCTTATAAGCAACCTGAAGATATCAATAATCCTGATAGTAAAACCGGTGTCGAAGTGGCGGGGGGAAATATCTGGTACACGTATCCAATCCATATTCCCATTCTCGATATCAACAAGGGACAGAATTATTATCATGCGGCGGCATCGGGTATTGGTGTCGGATTGCATGAAGGAGTTCTTTCAAACTTGAAATTGGTTGATGTCTTCTTTTTGTTGGATGGGACTGCCAGCATGGGCCCATATATCAAAGCAGCAGGACAGGCAGTGCAAAATATTGCTGAAAACTTGCGTAATGAACCTAAATTTCAAGAAACTTCTTTCCGTTTTGGTTTTCGAGTTTATCGAGACACTTATGCAGATTCCAGCTTGGAGGGATGTTATAAGGGCGTTTGCGAAGGAATGCCTTTCTCAGCAGAGACTTGTTCGTTTGAGCAAAAAGCCACCAAGGCTAATTGGGCAGACTTTAAAGATAAGATTGATGATGTAAAAGAAACCCGCGATGATAATGATGATTATCCAGAAAAGTTATTTGAGGGCTTGCGTCAAGCCCTATTTGACATGGCATCGTGTCCAAAGCGTACTAAATTACTTTTTGTCATTGGAGATCATGGTGATAGGCAACAACAGTGGCCTCAAGATATTGTCGATGGTTTAAAGGGGCTGGCTGACAGAGTAATTGTCTTTTTTATTCAAACACCTAATAACTCAAGTCAAGTACGCAATCCACAATTGTATCAACAAGCCTATCGCGCTTATAAAGCTCAAGCAGATGATCTGCTTAAAAAAATATTACCGCCTGAATTTCAGGGTGAAGAATTAGACGATTATTTTTTATCTCTCGATCAAAGTCAGTTGACTGCACAAATTGTAGAAGGGGTTAAGCGATATTCGCCAAGTGCTCTCATCAATGAATTTGAACAAGCACTCGCGGGTGGAAAGTCTTTACAGGAAACCATTGACCAATATATGGCAGAAGGTGACATGCCAGTCGTGTATAAAAAGTGGCTTCAAGATACTGCGTGTCCCAAACTCGGTCAGCAATGCGAAACTCCCATAGAACATGGCGTGGTTGATTTTTATATTCCCATTGACGATACTGAAATACAAGAAGAAGTTTGGATGACGGCGGTTCATTTAAACGATTGGTTGTCTCTACTCAAGGTTT
Source organism: Pseudomonadota bacterium (assembly GCA_039714115.1). GTDB lineage: Bacteria > Pseudomonadota > Gammaproteobacteria > Beggiatoales > Beggiatoaceae > Thiomargarita. The sequence continues at coordinate 12,187 of JBDLJY010000051.1, forward strand.
TTGAAGATATAAAGGCTCTCCCGGTACGAACGCAACGAGAAATATTTGTTATGTTGTTGAGAAAACAGATACAAGATATTATTGGTGGTTATCCGCCAAGTAATATTGTGCTGAGTGAATGGCTAGCGAAACAACGTCGGCAAGTACTACCTATGCGTCAAGATAGCCCATTATTACAATATAGCTTTGACGATATACGTCGAAAAATCGAAGGATGTGAAATGAGTTTGCTAGTCAACTGGGTGGCTGAAATCAGGAAGGTGTTGCAAAGGGTGTCCAATGATTCTACACAAAAAGTTGCGTTTACTCCGAAGTATCCAACTTCTATCTCCTGTCCTTTGAGTGACAAAGGCAAAAAAGTCCCTGAATTATTGGAATTTGAGGATTCAGTGCCTCTCGGGCCGGATGATAATTACCGCTATGACCATCACTTATATGGACAAACCGTTTATTGGTTGCCTATAGATTTTCTGCCATAGCCGGGTATTTTGGTTCCCACGCAGCAGGAGAGTAGAGAATTAATCATTGAAAGGTGTTATGTTTATCCATTGTTTTCGTCAATCCGCTGTACTAGGGGCTGGTGGGCAACGTTGCCCACCCTACAATATCTGCATAAAGGGCTAAAGGAGATGTGATAATCGGCGTTCAACCACTTACCAATCAGCAGACTCAATGTCTTTCTTCGCTCTCAAAAGAATTTCCTTAGAAAGTTGTTTTTCTAAAGGTTTAATCTGACGCTGAAAATCAGACTTAGAATTCAACAACCATGTAAAATCATTTCTGATTTTATTATCAGTTCCCAAAAAAATCTGCGCCAAAGCGACAGCTTTTATATTACTTATTGCAACTGCGACAAAATAATAAAACTTTGTTATTGGTTCAACACCTTTATTTCTAAAAGTATGGAGCAAATCTTCATATTGAGGTTCATCTCTTCCAAAGATTCTAAAATTGCTAGAATCAAGGCGTGTTTGATTTAGGCGCGTTTGATTTAGGCGCGTTTTTTTGGTTCTCTTTTTAGTACGACTCATTTGTTATCTCCCGGTAAAAGGGAACTAAGGACAACTGATTGATGAATTTTTTAAAGAAAAAAGCTTATCCAGAGCTAATGGGGGAGCAGATTTGTTTTTGACATAGATGCTCCGATCCCTCAATTCTTCAGTATGATAAACCGAAAAAGTTTATCGCCCCGACGCAAGGAGATATCTGAGGGATCGGATTTTTTTTGACAATGTCAAAGCTCAGCAGAAAAATCAATCATTTGCGATTTATCATACTGGCATTTTTGCTCCGCGTGGGTTCAAGAACCATCAGAAACACACTCTGTCCCTAGATTTAGATCCATTGGTAGTACACTACCTCTATAGTCAGCGGGTCGTAATTTTCGTTGCCGTTCAACGAAATAACACTCCGTATCCTGAGTTAATGCCTGTGGAGCTTTAGAGTCAGCAAATTGAGATTCAATCATGCTGCAAGACACCAAGCCACTTACTCCTAACAAAATAGAGACGATCAAACTGAGTTTTGAAAATGTCATCTTTCCTATCTCCTACATAAATAGATGTGCATTAAAATGATTGCGAATTATAAATAAATTTGATTTCCAAAGTCAAATTTTTTTTATATCATCTCCACCGTTGCTCCCATAAATAACTCCCCTGTTGGCATTGGGACATATCTACGCTTGCTCAGGTTTTGTTGTATAATTTGTCCGCTCCAAAATAACGTTATTTTGGCACACCCCGCAGGTTAATTTTGAGACTACGGACTCGGACAGCGGGCTATTGGTCTCCCCGCAGGTCTGAATTTTAAGCTTACCTATAGAGGTTCTACCATGAATAATTGGGGATTTACACTTAACAACGTCACAGCAAGTTGGTCCGAAAATAGCAAAAATATATTAGAAAGAGTCACCTTTGAATTCAATATCCGCGATGCCAGTACAGCGGCGTTACCTTTAATGGGCCCGAGTGGACAAGGAAAAAGTACCTTGCTCTATCTGCTCGCCGCCTTAAAGTTGCCATCGGCGGGGACAGTGACTTGGCGCTTTCCTGATGATCCAAACCCATACATATTCGGTCAAAGTCTCCGCCCCAATGACATTGTGCAATTACGTCGTCATCGTTTTGGCTTTGCTTTTCAAAGCAGCACATTGTCTAAGTATTTAACCGTTATTGAAAACATTGCTTATCCTCTTTTGCTACAGGGGAAAAAATGGGATCAGGCATTAGAGGTTGCTAAAGCCACTTTCAAGGATGTCTTGCTCCCTTCTGAAACAAAAAATGAAAAGAATTTAATGGACTTGATGGATAGTTTTCCATCACAATTGTCTGGCGGACAACGTCAGCGGGTGGCTTTAGCGCAAGCGATCATTCATAATCCCTGCGTCCTCTTTGCCGATGAACCGACAGGACAACTCGACGTGAAGACACGTAAACAAGTCATGGGTGTACTCAAACAGTGGGTAGAAAATGGGCAAGGTAAACGTTGTTTGATATGGGTGACTCATCATAATATGGGTGATTTAAAATTGATGGATGTTAATGATTTCTTCTTTATTGAAGAGAAAAAATGTGTACGACGAGATCGTACTTGGCTCGAAAATTGGATTGAGGGAGAGCAAGCGTCAACAACCCCTAAGCCCTTCGGGACTTAGGGGCTTTTCATCTTAGGATTTTAAGCCCCGTTGACCAGGTTAAGTGTTCATTCACAACGTTAGGGACGAATATATAGGCACTCCGTGATGCTTCACCAGTCGCGGACTCTGCGGCAAATCATTAAACAGGTGTAAGGGTTTAAAGCCAGTGTGATTTGTTTAGGTAGCTTGCTACCTATAAACCGTCTCATAACATTGCCGAGGTGAATTTTACCCGCGAAAGCGGTGTGAGGTAACTCGTTATGCAAAAAGTTTTTGTTTTAGATGCAAAGAAACCCCCCCTGATGCCTTGTCATCCGGCGAGAGCACGGGAATTATTAACCAAAGGTCGAGCGGCGGTTTACAAACGTTATCCGTTCACCATTATCTTGAAGGATAGGGTTGGTGGCGATGTACAACCGGTTGAATTAAAATTTGATCCAGGCAGTAAAACCACGGGTATTGCAGTTGTTGGGCAATTTGAGCGTGGACAATAAATTGTTTTCGGTGCCAATTTAAATCATCGCGGGCAAAAAATTAAGCAGGATTTGGAAAGCCGTCGTGCCAATAGACGAGCAAGACGTAACCGTAAAACACGTTACCGTCAGGCTCGTTTTAATAACCGTTCTCGTCCAAAAGGCTGGCTACCTCCGTCTTTAATGTCTCGTGTGTTTAATGTCAAAACCTGGGCTGAACGACTACAAAGGCTAATTCCTATTACTAGCATTGCGGTTGAAACCGTCCGTTTTGACACACAAAAGATGCAAAATTCTGAAGTGTCTGGTGTGGAGTATCAACAAGGCGAATTAGCTGGTTACGAAGTCCGTGAATATTTGCTAGAAAAATGGGGGCGTAAATGTGCTTATTGCGGTGTTGAAAATGTGCCTTTAGAAATTGAGCATATTCAACCAAAAAGTAAAGGTGGCACAGACTGCGTGTCCAATTTGACAATTGCTTGTGTGCGATGTAATCAGAAAAAAAGCAACCAGTCAATTGAGGATTTTTTAAAGCGCAAGCCAGCCGTCCTAAAAAGGATTAAGGCGCAAACCAAAAAGTCCTTGAAAGATACAGCGGCAGTCAATGCAACACGGTACGCGATTGGTAATGTTTTAAAGTCGTTTGATTTGCCAGTGACATTTTCGAGTGGTGGGCGTACAAAGTTTAACCGTACTCAACAGAAGTACCCCAAAGCTCATTGGATAGATGCCGTTTGTGTGGGCGAAACGGGTGAGAATGTTTATATCCCAAAAACCTTAAAACCATTAACCATTACAGCAATTGGGCATGGTTCACGACAGATGTGCCGGGTTGATCAATATGGCTTCCCTAGAACGACGGGTAAAAAACAAAAAGTTGTTAAGGGTTTTCAAACTGGCGATATAGTCAAAGCGGTTGTTACTAAGGGCAAAAAGATAGGGACTTACATCGGACGAGTTGCGGTAAGAACAAGTGGTTTTTTCAATATTTATACGAAAAATGGGACAATGCAGGGGATTAGTTGGAAATATTGCCAACGAATCCAAGCTGTTGATGGTTACAATTATTTAACTTAACTTAAGGAGGATCGGCAATTCCTCCCCTGAGCTAAAGACTCAGGGGTTTCCTTGCCGATATTTTTATGAATACATGGCGACTCGCTTGGAAAGAGTGGTATCGTAGTAATCGGAGCGGTCAACCTAATCGTGACTTTTTCTGGTTGACTGTATTATTGTTTTTAACCTTGACACTAGCCTTACTGTTATGGGGAGCGCGAGAGGGTCTCCTTAATAAATTTGTTGATGTATCAGTCGGTTACATCGAAGGCGCCGGTATTCCCATCTGGCTCGCGGCGAATTATGGGCTCAGTGGGATTAACAGAGATTTGTTGCAAAATCAAGCATTATCGCAACAAAATATCACGCTTTATCCTTATCGTGAAGTGGAATACCATGAAGTAGATTTGCCCAAGCAAGGAGATAATAATGTTTGGGGACATACAAGCATCACTGAAGAAAAAGTCCCCTTTAATGGTTGGGCAGTTTCATTTCAGGATCCATTATGGAAAATGGGGATGAAAACTCCGCCCGATTCCACTTTACCCTTAGATATTATTCTGAATAGGAGTTTATTTGAACAGTATTTCAAATGTAGCGCCTATGTCAAGGCATTACCTATGCCAATCTCTACGGATGATTCTGATAATTTGGGGTGTTTGGCGAACGGAGTATTGTGGTTAGACGTAAAAGTGGGCAGAAATAGGGAACTGCTACCCTTTCGTATCCATTGGCAACCGCATATACCGACTATGCAGAATTTAGCCTTTTTATTTCCACTCAGTACTTTGAATACTTTAAAAATGGTTAAACGCCATGACACTGTCACCTTTTACCCGGAACAAGCAAGTGATTGTGCCAATCAAAACAATCGGGTGAAAGAGTTAATAATATGGGGGGTATCTGATGAGTTAATGACAAAATTAGGTGCTTGTTTACAGAATCCAGAGAGAAAACACACTAGGTTGACTCTAAAACAGCCCCTTCCCAAAAGCTGGGTTGCTGAGTGTGCTGAACAAAACGGTATTCCTATCAAAGGAAAAGGCGAACGTCGCTCTCCACCTTTTATTCAGATAACTGATGAATTACCACAACCGTATTGTTTTCAATATGATGCTGAGGACTATCTCACGATTTCGTGTCAAGAAAATTGTCAACCTTGCCAAGCTATTTCGACTTTAAGGGAGAGAATAGGGGAACGGGTTGAATGCAGTGGTACAAAGGCAAAGATAGATATGATTGCTGCGACGGGCAGCTATCAGAAAGCTTTTGCTTATGTAGAAAATCGCTCAGCACTTTCTATTCAAGTAGATAAGCTCAAAAATTTTAGGACAAAACCGGGAAAACCGGCTTTTTACTTGCCCTCTACTTATGACGATGCCTTGGTTCGCTTTAGATTTATAGATCAGATAATGGGCATACTTCAATGGGCATCTAGTCCATTTTTTCTCATTTTCTTGATTATTCTGTTGCTGGTACAAGTGGGGATAGTTATCAACCATCGCAAGCATAATTATGGCATATTCTTGTCTAAGGGAGTATCTCGTTGGCAAGTGCGCGGTATAATCGTGATGCAAATCACTATGAGCTTTGCAGTTGCTATGGTTTTTGCGGTGCTAATTGACGAGAGTATGCAATGGCTACTTGCAGGAGAGTTGGAAAGTGTCGCTGCAATGAAACCCTATATTGATCATATCATAATTGGTCAATTAGATTTATTGCCACTATCAGTGTTGGACTATTTCTGGGTAGGGGGTGCAGTGCTTGTTGTGTTGTACATTATCACTGAGATTTCACTTCGGTTGATGATTTTAAAACAAGATAGGGAGCCTGCTTATTTGTTTGATTGAGTCTGTCCAAGATAAATCTTGGACTCCTTTTCTCGTTCCAACGCTTCGGGCAACCACCCCTGATTGCCCCTACAAAGGACCGCATTTTATGTAGGGGCAATCCTTTATGGTTGCCCTTAACAGAAAGTGAGATTTGAGGAATAAAAAAATGAAAGTCGATATTTATAAAGCCATTGGATCAAAGATAGAACCTAGACGGTGGTATGTATTTGTGAAGGCAAAAACCGGACTTGACATTTTACCCTAATACGCTTGTTTTGCTCGCGGCGGATAGATTTTCTTTAACTAAAAGTCTTGAAATATCTCAAGGAGAATATCGAATTGCCTTAGATACAGATGAAGCTATTTCTCACATTCACAAAAATGGTTTTTATCTCACAGGAGCGAGTATCTCCCGATAAACATCAAATCTAAGGCGGACATCGTAACAATCCGGTGACAACGCAGTGTTCATTTTGCGGTTTTTTTTGATGGCAGGTGTCGAACCTAATTTAAATACTCTTTCCCAGCGTTGCAACGATATCAGTCCTGATTTCCGATGCAAGAAATGTGGTGCCACAAAGGAAGTCGATCATATTACCCGTGATGAAAATGGGAATATCACTAAAGTAGTTCAAACGAACAACCTCAACAAAACCCACACACCAACCCCCATATACCGTCACCCCCCGCACACATATATAAAAAAATCAGAGCAAAGTCATATCGACGGACAAAAATAAAAACAGATAAAAAACAAAAGCATACCAACAACGCGAGCCAAAAGCAAAAAAAACCTTGAAACCAACAAAAGAATATGATAATCTATGCGCTATAACCATAAAGCCAATTAACACCAAATATGGCAAAAACCCCAAAACCATCCACAAAACAAGGCACACAATGTTGGTGTTGGAAAAACTTTTGTCATTAGTCTAAAGAAAATAATGAGCATTCAAAATTATATCTCTGATCCACAAATTAAATATCTCTACCAATTACTCGATCAAATTGAAAGCGGTAAATTGTTTGTGCCTAAATTTCAACGTGGTTTCATATGGAAAGATGAACAACGTTTAGACCTTTTGCGGAGTATTAAATCATGCATCCCAATAGGCAGTCTTCTCGTTTGGGAAACGACCGAATATCGTCTGGCAACATTTGATAAAATTGGGGGACTTTCTGTACCCGAACTGCCAAAAACCGGTACACCGCGCACCTATTTGTTAGACGGACACCAAAGACTCTCAACCCTTTTTGGGGCACTGAAACGTCCGCTTAATGAGGCACTAGAAAATAAAGCCAATATCGTCGATGATATTGATTGGAGAGTGTATTATGACTTAGAAGAAGAAGATTTTCTGTTGCAATTACGCAAAAAGGCTAAACCCACATGGATGCCGGTTAATGTTTTATTGGATAGTTTGGCATTGTTGAAGTTTTTGCGTAAGTTGACGAATGATGAACTTATTGAGCGAGCGGATCAAGTTTCCAAAATGTTTTTAAGTTATAAAATACCACTGGTGGTTGTTGAAACAAACGAGTTAGAACATGCGACGACTACCTTTCAACGCATTAATAGCAGCGGCACTCGTATGAGTGATCTTGATATGGTTGCCGCCTTAAGTTTTAGTAAAGAATTTTATTTTGAAGCAAAAATATTAGAGGTACAAGAAAGACTAGCCGAGGTAGGCTGGGAAAAATTGGATGAAAAATTCATTTTGTCAGCTTGCAGAGGGGTTTTAGGTTTAACACTTTACAAAGCTAATGCTGAGGAAACGAGTAATAAACTCAATAAAAATCCCAAAATCCTTGATGAGGTGGCAGGCTATTTGATTCAAGTGGCGAAGTTTCTTAAAGAGTGTGGTATTTTTTCTCCAAAAGTATTGCCTTACAATTATCAAAGTGTCCTATTAGCAGAGGCTCTGAGAGCAAACCCACTGCCGAATGATGCCGTTTCTCAAGAATTGAAAAATTGGCTGTGGCGCTCCGCTTACACTGAAGCTTTTATTGGTATAAACGAAACCAAAATGGCAAATGCTGTTAAAGAGATTATCTCATTAGCCAAGGGAAATGTTTATAAAATTGGAATCAAGGAAAAAATTGCGCCTTTACCAAAAAAGTTTAATTTTAGCTCATCGCGTTCTAAGTTATTGGCATTAAGATTAGCTGAATTGACACCACAAGCAGTTGATGGAAAAACTTTAAAAGTTGGCGAATTACTTGGCTTACATGGGCGTTATGCCATACTACGCCTTATTTCTACTTCATCAGCCCCCGAAAACTGTTTTATTGTTGAACCGCAAGCCTTTACTCAATTTAGAAATTATTTGTTGAAATCCCAAACAATTTGGAAAAAGGATTTTCTACGCAGTCACGCAATTTCTGATAAAGCCGCACAAGCACTCAAAAAAGGTGACAAAAAAAGTTTTCTGTCAGAACGCAGAGAAACGCTCATTGAGTTGGAAAAAGAGTTTATACAACCGCTGGGACTTGACTATGATTCTGAGTAATATCGTTCAGGGTGCGTCCTACGCACCAATTGGTATACTACCGGTGATTATTGGTACTTAGCGGATTCAGTAGTTATGAAAAAAAAGAAAAATTTACTGTCAATTATTGGACCCGGCATTCTGGTTGCTGCAACCGGAGTGGGTGCGGGTGATTTAGCCACGGCAGCCTTTACGGGTGCAAAATTGGGTTTAGTCGTTTTGTGGGCTGTCGTATTAGGCGCCTTTTTCAAATTTGTACTCAATGAAGGCTTAACACGTTGGCAATTAGCAACTGGTACGACACTTTTAGAAGGCGCAATGCGCCATTTAGGACGACCAGCACAATATGGCTTTTTAGTCTATTTTCTAGCTTGGAGCTTCATGGTTTCGGCTGCATTAATGAGTGCTTGCGGTGCTGCGGCTCAAGCGATCATTCCTCTCTCCTCTGATCCTGTCACTGGCAAAATCATTTATGGTATTGTACATAGTCTCATCGGATTACTATTAGTTTACCGGGGCGGCTATCGTTTGTTTGAAACCGTGATGGGCTTTAGCATTGTTTTGATGTTCATCACAGTGATTAGCACCGCCATTCTTTTGCAACCCGCGTTCCACGAAATCATCAATGGATTATTGTCGCCAAACATTCCTCAAGGCGGATGGGAAGGATTAGCTTGGACAATTGCCTTGATGGGAGGAGTTGGTGGTACTGTGACTATTCTGAATTATGGATATTGGATTCGAGAAGAAGGACGATTAACGCCTCAATCTTTGCGACTCTGCCGACTAGATTTGGCGACTGGCTATATTATGACGGCACTCTTTGGAATAGCGATGGTGGTGATTGGGAATAGTATTCAAGTCGAAGGCGGTGGCGCATCGTTGATTATTAATTTAGGCGATATGTTGGTAGATGAAATAGGCTTGATTGGGAAATGGCTATTTTTAATAGGAGCTTGGGCTGCGATTTTTAGTAGTTTATTGGGCGTTTGGCAGGGAGTACCTTATCTGTTTGCTGATTTGTGGAGTTTGATTCAGGATAATGATGAAAAACGAATTATTGATACAAATTCAAAGCTTTATCGCGGCTATCTCTATGCGCTATCAATAATTCCCATGATTGGCTTATGGATTGGATTTGCCAACATGCAAAAGTTTTATGCCATTATTGGTGCGCTTTTTATACCGATGTTAGCAGTTACCCTTTTGGTGCTTAATGAACAATTGATTAATAAGCGGTATCGTAACAATCCGGTGACAACGCTTATTTTAGTGTTCATTTTGGTGTTTTTTTTGATGGCAGGTGTTTTGACAGTTAAGAAAGTGTTGGGATTGTAGGCGATAAATCGCCTACTACGAACTAGGCTTGAAATAGGAGTCCAAGATTTATCTTGGACATTAATTTCACTTCGGTTGATGATTTTAAAACAAGATAGAGAACCTGCCTATTTGTTTGATTGAGTAGAACTTGGAACTGAAATAGGAATCGGCCTTATTTATCTTAGACATCCAAGATAAATATGGCTGACTCCTTACCGACATATTAATAGTCTCTTAACCATATGATGATTACACTTTGTAACCATGAGTGGGATTGTAATCCGATTCCGACAAGTTTTGGCTCAATTGCCGATAAAAAGCTTGCTTCAAAAAGCGATCAATCGTAAAGCAGGTGATTCCTTTGAATTGTCTGCCATTGCACACAACGAGGCTGAGATCAAAAGTGGCAACGATATCAGTCCTGATTTCCGATGCAAGAAATGTGGTGCCACAAAGGAAGTCGATCATATTACCCGTGATGAAAATGGGAATATCACTAAAGTAGTTCAATGTAAGTCAGATTACAGTCAGGCAGCCGGCGGGGATAGCGAAAAAGGCGTTATCATCAAGCCTAAACAGTTGAAAGAAGATCGCAAACTGATTGCCGCGATTAATGAATGTCAGAAAGACAGTGGTGTAGTCGCTCAACTTGAGTACAAATTAGAAGCAGGTGAAGCGGCAAAGGATGCTAAAGCATTCTTAATGAAGAAAAATCCACCTATTGTGACCATACTGTAATCACCATAAACGAGAATGAGCTATGAGTACAGACTATTACGCCAGTTTTACCCCCGTTCCTTTAACCCGACAAGCATTGCAGACACCGCTTGAAAAATTATTCTCTGAAATGTCAGCACAGCTTGACGCAGATTGTTATCGTTTAGAGTTAAAAAACGGTCAGTTTGAATACACGGATGAGGAAATAACATGTGAATCATTAATTGATGCCTTGATCAAAACCCACAATTGGGGAGGTGTTGAAATCAATTTAGTTTACGAGCGTAAGCTATGCAGCCTGATTATTGCCAATGAGATTCCAGATAAAACGATGGTGGTTTTTTGTGTGCCTGAATCCTTGTTTGAAAAACAATGGGTTAATCCGCTTAATCGCTTTAACTTATTAAATTTACTGGTCAATTTTATGAAAAGACTGGGCGCGTCTTTTTGCGTTTTGGAGCCGGGATGGGCACGAAGATCGCGCACCTCAGAGGATATTGAAAAATGGTTGCGTGATGTCAACCAAGGTATTGCGCGTGACTGGGAATTGGTCATTATTCAGGATTTATTTATCTCGCGGAAGGCGGTTCCTAATTTTGCCAAAACCTATTTTTTGGAAACCTTGCCAAAGCCGAATATGTTAAGTCTGTCATCAATTCGAGAAAGGGAACCATTCCCATCTTTGTCCCGATAAAAAAAAGTGTTGGGATAGTAGGCGATAAATCGCCTACTACGAACTGGCGCGATTGAAATAGGAGTCCAAGATTTATCTTGGACATTAGGGTATTGCAACCTTTTCAATCAATTGTTTGACTAAGGCTTGAGTATTTTGCTGTTCTGCCATGGCTGCGAGTCGATGTCCGATAACGCCGGGCAATACCGTTTGTACCTCGCTCTGCACCTTTTAGCTCAATGCCATATCGTGCCGGCAAACCTGCGGGGAATTGCCTCCCCCAAGAACTTTTTCAGGCATAGGTTAAAACTTGAATTGTAGCCAGCGTAGATTTCAAAGGTGCGTAGGACGCACCCTACTCTTGCTATTTTAGGTTGAGTGAAATTTAAATAAAATGATGGAGACAGCATAGAATGAAGTTATCAGAACTCTCTGAAGAAGTTAGAGAAAAAATAAAATCTCACAGCTGGGAGAAGATTGTTGGAACGCCTGAATCAAGTAATCCTTGGGAGTTTGTTCTTGATTTTGAAAATCCTGAACTTATGGATATTGAAGGATATCATGTCCTTTTGCCCATGCGAAAAGAACGATTTTCGATACAGACAATACGGCGTTGCATTCCAAGTGCAGATGGTAATACGCTCATATTGTCTTTTCAAGATTTAAGCTACGGCGATAATTCAGAACCTCTTTTTCTAGCTATTTGTGATAAATTGCCCGGAGAAGAGTTGTTCTTAACAACAACACTTTACGAAAGCTCTTTTGATGGCAGTTTTTAAAATTTAGGTTTTTCGCTATAAGTTAAACGTAGAGAGGGCAAAGTTAGCAAGCGTAGCAAGCGTAGGGTGCGTCCTACGCACCTTATGTCCTAAAATACTGCCATCCTAAAATGTGCGTGGGACGCACCCTACGCTTCAATGCCATTAAGTTAAGACAAACCTGACAGGTGTCAAAAACCTGTCAGGTGAATTTTTCGACGCCCTTGAGTTTACAACGACCTGCCATGTTTTGGATACATGGCAGGTCTGAATTTTAGGCTTAACTTAATGGCATTGACCCTACGCTTGCTGACAAAACGCCATCGGCATGTTCCCCTAAAATAGGTGACGCACCCTGAACGATCTATCTTTTCCGCCTTTTACCTTTCCGTTTCCTTTTAACGCCGCTGGTTGCAAAAAATCACCCAACTCATCAGGCTTGCCATTAGATTCAACGTTGTTTTCACCCTTAAACACCGTTAGTAACTTTCTATGATATTTCTGGTGTTCTTGTGGTAGTGAACCAGCAAACGCTGAAATAAAGGTTTTCGCTGTATAATAATTGTTTAATCTCAGATGTTGCTTAAAATGGGTGTAGGTATTCGTCACTTGCGCCGTTGCATGACCTAAATCTTTAATATTGTCTTTCAATTCCACAAAACATAAGACACGCTCGCTCCCTCTCGCATAAAACACTATCAAATCACAAAGTTCTTCACCCGCTCTCTTTCCCCATAAGCGTTGACGCAACCGACAGTCAGGATTCGAGTTATCATCTATGGAGAAAAAAAGTATTGTTTCATCATGTTGTGGTTGCACCGTTATCGACGCTTTGCTTTCTTTAAAACTCGTATAACCGGGGAGCAAACAAGGCGTTAACAGTAATGTCTCAAGGAGCAAACCATTTTCTGAAATAGGCATTATTTATCCCCTTACTTCGTCGTTTTCAGTAATTGGGGAAACATACTCGATACATATGAAGAGACATCGCCAAATGTACTCCAATCTATAATCCCGTCTTCATCAACAATGTTCTTTGCTGTGCCCTCTTCAAAAAGATAAATTGAGACTTGCGCTTGGGGAATAAAAGCGTTCCTCTGTTCTAAGTAAAACAATTTATCAATGCCTTCCTTGTCATCATGTTTAGCCGCTTGCATGAGATTGGCAAGATGATCCACTATGTAAGGACTATGGGTAGTGATTAAGACATGCAAACCCGCATTGACTAACATCGCCAAGAATTCAATGATTTCCACTTGGGCGGCAGGGTGTAAATTCATTTCTGGCTCGTCAATGATAAGCCATTCATTGGGTTCGGCAAAATAGCGTAAATAAAGAACTAACGGTGCCAGTTCTTTTACCATTGATGAAACAATTGGCATTTCTAATTTGTTCTGGCTCCCTGCCGGTTGGAAAAGGAGTTCTTTGAGTAATCCTGAAGTATCAATAGATAACTTTCCTTGCAAAATGTCGGTTTCCAAAATGTCTGCCAATTTGACATATTCTAAAATTTGGGGATTTTCCTTGATTTGCTCTTCTCTTTCAGCAGAAATACTTGGAAGATAGGCATCCGCAATCATTCCCAAAAAGCTTTGTACGGGTGCCAGCCTATTTCCTTCAGATTTTTCGTTTTTTTTAATCGCCTCGTGGTGAAAAGGAAAAGTGATAAAAGTCGTTCTTTCAGTGGGAAGTGTATAAACCTTTGAATAGAAAGTGCTATGGAGTATCTGAAAGAGTTGCACTCCGACAAATTGTTTAACGGCTCGGCTAGGTAGTTTTTTCAGCACTTCACCTTCAGAATAAAAATATAAGGTGGCATTTCCTGATTCTTTTAGTGCATTGAGTAAAGCGCCACGGCGTGAGCCGAAAGAGAGTTTTTTTTCTACGGCGACGGCTGTTATTTTGTCCAAAAAGGCGGGTTTTGCGTCTGCTAAACTGATGTGCATTTGCAAATTTTCAAAAGTCACTCGTCTCGTTGCCATAAATGTTCGCATCCATTTGGGCGCGAGACGTGCCACTTCATTGATATAGAGTTCGGCATAATCGTTGGCAAATTGAACTAAATCAATTTGTGCATTACCTTCTTCAAGCAATTGCCTAATAGCCTTATCTAAGGGGGGATATGTTTGTTGAGTTTGACTTTCTAAAAAGGCTCGATGGTATTTTTCGTATCCATCTAGTCCAAGGATAGCTGATAAGGTGTAAGCTGCCCAAGTTTTACCTGTGCCGTTATCACCAATAAAAACCGTTAAAGGTTTTAAATCAATCGAGGCGTTATTAATAACACCTAAGTTGCGTAGGTTTATTTTCATAAAAATACTCAATTATTTATACAGGTTGAATTGCTGCCATTTATACGCTGCACTGTAGGAGTTTAAGGCGCATTGTTAATGATATTCATAAAATTGAAAAAAATACAATCCCCTAAATCACTCAATGTCAGCCTTACGCGCCTTGCCCACAGTCCCAAAGGGCAATAAGAACTCAAAAAATAGAAGATATTTTTGTGCCGGACGGGGTTTGCAACCATATCCATTAAGTTAAGCACAAAGACGTTCTTTTGTAGGGTGGGCAGTATGAACCGGGTTTTTTTTGCCCACCTGTCGGGGCTGGTGGGCAACTACAATACAATGCCATTAAGTTAAGACAAACCTGACAGGTGTCAAAAACCTGTCATGTTAATTTTCCCTTTAATTTACAACGACCTGCCATGTTTTGGATACCTGTCAGCCTGATTATGGATCTTAACTTAATGGCATTGACCCTACAATATCTCTTAACTTAATGGATATGGTTTGCAACCCCGTCCGCAACGTTTCCCGACATTAAGGAATAGCAACCT
>JBDLJY010000052.1:0-26931 GCA_039714115.1 Pseudomonadota bacterium
ATATCTTCTTGACTTCTTCAACCGCGTTTCCCATCGCTACGCCTAGTTTCGCACCTTTAAGCATTTCTATATCATTGTATCCGTCTCCTATAGCCATTATATTTTCTCTACTAACTAGTCCTTTCTTTGATAGGGCTATGTCAATAGATTTGAGCTTTGATACTTCTTTGTGGGTACATTCCACATATCCTAATCGTGTCTTAGTCGCTCGTAAATCTAATGTCTTAGTACAGCATCCCCAACGAGGTTTCGGGATAAAACTTTATTACTTGAAAAAAATACGACATTATATTTATCCGAAGCAAATCTTGTACTTAATTCGATACAAGGTTGTGAGGGTACTGGCTGAGAGTCTATTAGTTCAGAAGTTTTTGCATCCATTGTAATGGCCAATGCCATTAAGTTAAGGGCAACCACAAGGGATTGCCCCTACAAAAAATCACGGTTCACGTAGGGGCAATCCTTTATGGTTGCCCTTAACTTAATGGCATTGATTGTAATGGCGCCGCTATAAAAAATCGCAGGCGTTGACAAGCCGCTTCGATAATCGCATCTTGAATGGCCATACCGGTGCTACGCAATTCTTGATAGAAGGTGACAAGAATAATTGAGTCATTGACGACGATGCCTGTCAATCCTAGTAGCCCAAAGAGCGATAGCAATGAAAATACCCAAGCCAGTACAATATAGATCATCGCCAACGCATACAAGGTTCCCATTTTCATATCTACAGCACTATCTGCCTGATCAGCGGCACGACCAACAAAGGCACATTCTACGTCGAAGCGCTGGCTAACATTCGGCAATACATCGCGTGCTATCTGAGTCTGGATGAGGTTGACATTGGCAATTTGATAGTCAACATTGGCTGTTACTTTAACGGCCAGTTCTCCGCTATCATGACGTAAAGTCTCAAAACCCCGCCGCTTGCTAAGCGTCACCACACTCTCAAGGGGCACGTAGTTGCCATTGGCTGTAAGGATATGCAATTGCCTAAGAGTCCCAAGGTGTCGGCGTTCTGGGTTGTCCACGAACTGTGAGCTGTAGCTCGTCATCTCTCGGGCGCCGAACAACTTTGGCGATATCCCCGACGGTAAGCCAGCGGCCCCGTTCATCGGCTACCACGGGCAGCTTTTCAAAGCCTAGCTCTGTGCGTTGCTGGCCGAGGCTACGCAATTCGCGCATGGCGTCGTCACGACCGATGGTGCCGGCTGGCAATTCGCGGTTTTCAGCGACGATACGATTAGCAATTTCCTCAAGCGAAAGCCCATAAGCCCGCAACTGGTGACTCGGCACTTGGATAGCAATCTCTTCATCAGGTAAGCCGACGATCATGACCTTACCAAGCCCCCTGGCCAGAAGTTCGCGCTCCATACTGTGAACTAGGCGACGTAGCTTACGGGGATCGCCAGGCGCGGTTAGGAGAATACGCGCCACTTGTTCATAGTGGACAATGTGATTGATCTCGGGTTCTTCGGCATCGGTGGGTAAATCACGCACCAAACCCACTTGCTCTTCCACCCGATCAATGGCACGGCTCATGTCGGTACCTTCCACATATTCGAGGATGATGGCGGAAAGGCTATTGGTGGACATCGAGGTGATCTCATCAAGTCCATCGAGATTGCGTAGTGCCTGTTCCAACGGGATGCTGATCCCGGTTTCAATATCTTCGGCACTCGCTCCCGTCCAGACGACCTTTACCATGATGACATCGCGGGTAAAATTAGGAAAGAACTGAACGTTGAGTTTGAGCAAGCCCCATAAGCCTGCTAATATCATGAGCACCATTAAGAGATTGGGAGCAACGCGATGCCGTGCAAAGAGTTCGAGCAGATTCATATTAAATCCTATTTTTTTTAAAACTGATTACTATATCAGGAGTACAGGGATTTACGGAATAAGGGGATTGGGATGTTGGTTGTTTTGAGTCTGTCCGTTTCGTGAGATTTGTGCTCCGCTCCGTTGATATTGGCGATTAAGGAGTCCAAGATTTATCTTGGCTTTTATGAATTTATATAAAGAGAATTCGCTCTGTATCAAAACACTTAAACATAACTACAGGGATTGTTTATAATAAGTTCGTGGTTGTGTCTCAATGGCATTGACTATCTGAGCACACTCATCCTAAACCAAAATGGACAGACTGCAAATAGCTCACACACCAATCCCTTTATTTCGTCAATCCCTGTGCTTATGTTTTGATGTTAACGTATTTGGGCTCTTATATGATTGATGAGATTTCTCCGTGCGGGGATTCTAAATGACAAAACCTAGTACAGCGGATTGACGGAATGAACGGATAAGTCAAAACATATGTAGGGATTGATGGGCTCTTATATATATATTAGTAATGCGTCGGGATGATAAGGCTAAGATACTCTCTTCTAACTAGAAATCAGATTTTTTAAAAAAGCTTGTCCCGAAGCATTGAGGGATCGGATTTCTTTACGGCATCGGAGTCCAAAATTTATTTTGGGCTTATGAGATAGCACAGGGATTGGCTCAAGTATTGGCACAGAGATAATCAGTAATAATAAGAGTAGGGGCAATCCCTTGTGGTTGCCCGCCCCTACTGGTTTCCCGACGCAAGGAGGGAAATTATTGATTTTAAAATAAAAAAATACAGATTATTCAAAATGAGTTGCTCCGTTAAAACCCATCATATTTTTTGGGTTTATCTTGGTGCCCGAAGTATTGACCCCGGGATCGGATTTTTTTGACGTCTTCTCTATAGTATGATAAACCGAGTTTTACATCTTTGTTTTTTTGAAATCAATCACTTGGGCTTATTGGCATGTGAAAATAGTACCAGATAGCATGAACGGTTTAGCAAAGACCTCAGCCGTTGATGCCTTGCAGTTACGTGGTGTTGATACTCAGCGATTTGTTCATAAGCTAGGCAGTGTGTCCCCAACTGTTATGAAGTCAATTGTCGCGGCAATTGCCGCTGTTATTGAATATTAATTCCAGATCGTGTAGGAGAGTCCCACGCACCTTTTAAGGTGTCGGTTTCAAGGGTGCGTAGGACGCACCCTACGCTTGCTAAATATAATTTTGCTTGATAAAAAAAAGCATTTCGCGTTATAATTCTTCAGCCTATTTATTAGTTCTGTAGGAGTACACCCCATGAAACAAGTCGCTCCATTACGTTATGACGTAATCTTCAAAAAAGCTTTTGGTCAGCCAGACATATTCACCGCCTTGGTCAAAGATTTTACTGGCATCGAACTTGAAATTGATGAAGTAGAGAATGATAAAACCTTTTATCCTGCGGTGGCAAATGTTGCTAATCGGTTTGATTTATTCGCCGAAGACAAAAAAAATCGGGTGATTGTTGAAATGCAGCACGCACATTACCCGGACACTTACGAGCGATTTCTATACTACCAACTGAGTGCCATGGTGGAATCAATCAAAAGCGCTAGTAACTACAAATTTCCCAAAACCGTCATCACCATGGTTTTTTTCACCGAGAAAAAAACGCCCAGTCCAGATAGTGCACTTTTATTTCACAAATTCAATGAAATGGAGGATTTCAAAGGAAATAAGTTCAATTTGTTTGGGCGTGAACACCAAATGCTATTCATTTATACCTCAAGTTATGGACACGCCGATCTTCCCGAAGAAATTGAAGAATGGATGAAAGCCATCGACAATAGTTTAACCGGAACCATTTATGAAGAGGATTACACCAACCCCAAAATCCAGCGCATTTTTGAACTCATTGAGATGGATAATCTCACCCCTGAAGAAAACGCTCGCCTGAAGGATGACTACTATCCCGAAAAAAGCTTGAGAGAAGCGGCTCAAGCGAGAGCAGAAATCGAACAAGTGAAAGCTGAGGCCCAAGTAGAGATCGCTAAAGCGAAAGCGAAAGCGAAAGCGGAGGCAGCCCTGAATTTAAAGGCCCTTGGTACCTTAACAGATGAACAAATAGCCAATGCGATTGGCTTAACTTTGGAAGAAGTGAAAGCTTTGTAGACAGCAATTAGGTATTTTGGACTCCAAATACCTACCACGTTACTGACGCACCCTACGCTTTAAAAAAATCCTATTTCTTTAATAAATAGGATTTCATGCACCCAGATTATCAAAAAGATACAGTGTGGATCAGGACAAAAACTTTTTCTAGCATACCCACTTTGTCTATTGATGTGACTCTCAAACCAAAGGACAAATGATAAGATCGTTCAGGGTGCGTCCCACGCACCTTGTCAAAACAGCGAATGTAGGGTGCGTCCCACTGCCATTAAGTTAAGGGCAACCACAAGGGATTGCCCCTACAGAGGACCGCATTTTTTAACATGTAGGGGCAATCCTTTATGGTTGCCCTTAACTTAATGGCAGTGAGGGTGCGTCCTACGCACATCTCAATGCCAGTATGATAAACCCCTAAAATTCAGACCTGCCAGGTATCCAAAACCTGGCACGTTGTAAATTCAATGAAAAATTAACCTGACAGGTTTTTGACACCTGTCAGGTTTGTCTTAACTTAATGGCATTGACGCACATCTCGGTATAAAAAAAACGGTGCGTGGGACGCACCCTACCTATCTATAGTGTCTGTTACATTTTGTTACAAATATGAAAAGTTTGTTACTGCCAGTCTTGGTATGCTGTCACCACGATTAGCAAAATGCGCCCGACATCTGTATAATCCTTTTAATCACATTGACCAGCCAACTGTAGAGAGCAGTAGCCAAAAATGACAAACAACAGAATAGCAAGACTTGCTGTCAACGAAGAAGGCTTCGTATTCGATCCCCAGACAGGAGAAAGTTTTACCGTCAACGAGACGGGTAAGACAATCCTCAAAGCACTCATTGAGAGCAAGGCACAAGAGGGGATCGCCATGAAATTGACAGAACAATTCAACGTATCCCATCAAGAGGCACAAACAGATGTCAGAGATTTTCTCCAGCATCTACGTGCCTATCAACTTTTATAGGTGCCACCATGGACGATATTTTTGTCGCTGTCACCGGCATTAACGCATCCGACAATCCCGCCCCCGGCATTGGCGTGGCAAGGAGCCTAAAAGGGCAGAATGTCAAAATTGCCGGACTCGCCTACGACGCGATGGAGCCGGGTATTTATATGGATTGGCTGATTGACAAATCCTTTCTCATCCCCTATCCCTCCGCCGGCTCTGAGGCGCTGATGGAGCGGCTTTTGTATATTAAACAACACTTTGGCATGGATGTCGTCGTGCCCACCTTGGACAGTGAATTGCCCTTTTTTATAAAATATCGCAGCGAACTGGAACATCACGGCATCAAGACATGCCTGCCCCTAAAATTCAGACCTGCCAGGTATCCAAAACCTGGCAGGTCGTTGTAAATTCAGATTGACCTGACAGGTTTTTGACACCTGTCAGGTTTGTCTTAACTTAATGGCATTGACGCACATCTCGGTATAAAAAAAACGGTGCGTGGGACGCACCCTACCTATCTATAGTGTCTGTTACATTTTGTTACAAATATGAAAAGTTTGTTACTGCCAGTCTTGGTATGCTGTCACCACGATTAGCAAAATGCGCCCGACATCTGTATAATCCTTTTAATCACATTGACCAGCCAACTGTAGAGAGCAGTAGCCAAAAATGACAAACAACAGAATAGCAAGACTTGCTGTCAACGAAGAAGGCTTCGTATTCGATCCCCAGACAGGAGAAAGTTTTACCGTCAACGAGACGGGTAAGACAATCCTCAAAGCACTCATTGAGAGCAAGGCACAAGAGGGGATCGCCATGAAATTGACAGAACAATTCAACGTATCCCATCAAGAGGCACAAACAGATGTCAGAGATTTTCTCCAGCATCTACGTGCCTATCAACTTTTATAGGTGCCACCATGGACGATATTTTTGTCGCTGTCACCGGCATTAACGCATCCGACAATCCCGCCCCCGGCATTGGCGTGGCAAGGAGCCTAAAAGGGCAGAATGTCAAAATTGCCGGACTCGCCTACGACGCGATGGAGCCGGGTATTTATATGGATTGGCTGATTGACAAATCCTTTCTCATCCCCTATCCCTCCGCCGGCTCTGAGGCGCTGATGGAGCGGCTTTTGTATATTAAACAACACTTTGGCATGGATGTCGTCGTGCCCACCTTGGACAGTGAATTGCCCTTTTTTATAAAATATCGCAGCGAACTGGAGCATCACGGCATCAAGACATGCCTGCCTAGTGAGGAGCAATTTCGGCTGCGTAGCAAGGATCGCCTCGCCGCCATTGCCGAACAATCGGGACTGCAAGCACCCAAACAGGCAATAGTCACCTCCTACAACGAACTCGCAAAAGCGGTACAAGAGATTGGGCTGCCTGTCATGGTCAAAGGGACACTTTATAAAGCCTATCGTGCCTATACCCTAGAAGAGGCTATGGCCTATTTTGGCAAAATCGTCGCCCAGTGGGGCTATCCCGTCATCATTCAACAGGCCGTCACTGGCGAAGAAATGAATGTCATCGGTGTCGGCGACGGCGCGGGCAATCTACCCGGACGGGTGGCAGTCAAAAAAATGAGTGTGACCGAATTGGGCAAAATCTGGACTGGCGTTACCATCCAGCACCCGGGACTATTAGAAGCCACGCAGCGTTTCGTAGCGACGAGCCGCTGGCGGGGTGCCTTTGAAATGGAATGTATCGTCGATCAAGACACAGTCTATTTGATCGAAATCAACCCCCGCTTTCCCGCTTGGGTTTACTTTGCCACCGGTGTTGGGATCAACTTGCCAGTCATGCTGCTAAAACTGGCACTGGGCGAGACAGTGGAGACGGCTGGAGAATATCAAGCGGGCAAACTCTATATCCGTTATACCGACGAACAAGTTTGCGATATGGCCCATTTTCAAAACATAGTGACCAGAGGAGAATCATGATAGAGAACAAAAAACCTTATGTGAAACCGACAATGATCAAGCTACAGAGTGGCTTGATGAACAAGTTCGGCGTTTCACCCTACTACGCCCGCAAAGTACGCACTGCCATCGACGGCGTATCCATTGATGAATTGGTCAAGCGATTTGGCTCACCGTTGTTTGTCTTTTCTGAAAAACAGATTCGCAACACCATCAGAGAAGCCAAAGAATCCTTTGCCACCCGCTATCCCAATGTCACCTTCGGCTGGTCGTATAAAACCAACTATCTCGATGCCATCAACGCCATCTACCACCAAGAGGGAAGTATCGCCGAAGTCGTCTCGGAAATGGAATATGATAAAGCGCGTCGGCTCGGTATTCCGGGAGAAGATATTATCTTCAACGGCCCCCACAAATCAATGACGGCACTCAAAAAGGCGGCAGAAGAGGGAGCTAAAATACATATCGATCATTTTGACGAGATCGATGATCTAGAAAAAGTAGCCGCTGAACTCGGCAAGGAACTCTCTGTTGCCATCCGCCTCAACCTCGATTCGGGCATCCAGCCACAATGGAGCCGGTTTGGCTTTAACCTAGAATCGGGACAAGCGATGGATGCCGTGCGCCGCATTCAGATGGGCGGCAAACTCAGATTGAACGGGCTGCATTGCCACATTGGTACCTTTATTCTGGAGCCTGAGGCCTACAAAACTCAGACCGAAAAAATGGTCCGTTTTGCCTACGAGCTTGAAGAAACGCTAGGCGTTACCATCGAATATTTGGACATTGGTGGCGGCATTCCCTCCAAAAACAAACTCAAAGGCACCTATTTGCCACCCGATGTCAGCGTGCCACCCTTAGATACTTTTGCTGAAAAGGTCAGCGAAGGACTTTATAACGCTCTCAAACCCGGCGACTTTCCCAAACTTTATCTGGAGACAGGCAGAGCACTCATCGACGAAGCCGGCTATCTCATCACCACAGTCTTCGCCTCGAAACGGCTCCCCGATGGACGTAAGAGCTATATATTGGATGCCGGTGTCAATCTGCTGTTTACCGCGACTTGGTACAAATTCACCATCGAAACTGACCGAGAAATGCAGGGCCTCGGCGAACCTGCACTGTTGAACGGGCCACTTTGTATGAACATCGACGTAGTGGACGATGGTATCTTGTTACCGCCAATGAAGCGGGGTACTCGGCTTATCCTTTCTCCCGTTGGTGCCTACAATGTCACCCAGTGGATGCAGTTTATTGAATACCGCCCAGCGGTGGTGTTGGTGACAGAGACGGGTGAAGTGGAACTCATCCGTGAAAGGGAAGATTTGAGTGATATTCTGCGGCGGGAGCGGCTACCTGAGCGCTTGAGGTTGGCCTAAATGAATAAGCGGCTGAGAAAGACATTCTTCAACAGCTACTCGGAGATATTTTTTCTACGAAGTCCCATCGCCGGAGTGCTGTTGTTTATCGTCACTTTGACCAATCTAAATGTGGGTATCGCTGGCATCGTATCGGTGCTGGCAGCCTACCTATTTGCCCGCCTAATCGGTATGAGCGATGCGTTCTTGAGTTCAGGTTTTTTCACCTATAACGCCCTGTTGGTCGGACTTTCTATTGGCTACCTCTTCGCCTTGGGACCACTGAGCCTTTTTTTTGTGATCACAGCTGGGATATTCACCTTCGTGCTGAGCGTGATGACTAATAGTATCTTTTCTTACTATCTCAAGTTGCCTATTTTGAGCCTTCCCTTCGTCATCGTCAGTTCCATCGCCTATCTTGCCTCTTATGGTTATAGCAATCTCTACGTCACGGGGCTTTACGTCCACGGAGAAACGAATTCACTTTCTCTGCCGTTTTGGCTGGAAGGGTTTTTCATCTCCTTGGGCGCCATCCTCTTTTCGCCAAATACGCTGGCGGGTATGCTATTTGCCTTGGTGATCCTGCTCGCCTCTCGAATACTCTTTTTGCTGGCAGTATTGGGCTTTTACTTGGGGGCGACCATTTCGGGACTGATGGAAGGCGCGATGACTTCCGCCTTTTTGCAGATCAACAATTTTAATTTTATTCTCATCGCCATGGCTTTAGGCGGAGTCTATCTGGTGCCAGCCCCCAAAAGCTACTTGATAGCCGCCATTGCGGTGGCTGTCGCCACCATACTCTTGGATGCGATCCATCTCTTTTGGGCTAACTACGGCATTCCCGCTTTTACCCTACCATTTAACTTTGTCACTATGACCTTTCTCTATGTGCTAGGGCTAGTGGGCTTTCCGCTCGTAGCGCAAACGGTGCGGCGCACGCCGGAGGAGACGTTGGACGAATACATCAGCAATGTGCGCCGTTTCCGGGGCAGCTTTCGCAAACTTACTTTGCCATTTTCGGGAAAATGGACAGTGTGGCAAGGCTTTGACGGGGCGTGGACTCACCAAGGTAGCTGGAAATATGCTTATGATTTTGTTATCGAAAAGGCTGGCAAGACTTGCAAAAACGATGGCAAATTCTTGGAAGAATACTACGCTTTTAAGAAACCGGTTTTTTCACCCTGTAAAGGGCGAATTGTTAGCGTCGTCTCCAACCAGCCGGATAATTTGCCGGGCATGGTAGATAAGACTGATAATTGGGGCAACTTAGTCATCATCGACACAACGCTGGGCTATTTTGTTGAACTGTCTCACTTTGCCCAAAATTCCATTCGGGTACAGGAGGGACAATGGGTGGAAGTCGGCACACAATTGGGATTGTGCGGCAACTCTGGATATTCTCCACAGCCCCACATCCATGTACAAATACAGGCGACAGCTCAGATCGGTGCGGTGACTCTGCCTTTCAGTTTCCACGGCTATTTGGAAAATAGCCGATTCGTCGCCAACGATTTGCCCCCAGAAA
The DNA here is from genome assembly GCA_039714115.1 of Pseudomonadota bacterium. Lineage (GTDB taxonomy): Bacteria > Pseudomonadota > Gammaproteobacteria > Beggiatoales > Beggiatoaceae > Thiomargarita. The sequence continues at coordinate 9,748 of JBDLJY010000052.1, forward strand.
AAGCCACTATTGAACCGCTCTATCCAAATCGGGATTTGGAATTCCAGACAACCTTTATTTTGGAGCAGCGTTTTACATTTCAGGCTTTGCAGGGCGAGCGGCTTGTGCAAACGGTGACACTGAGCGTCGGCATGGCTGCTGGCGGTGAAACCTATTTCGATTCAGGCAAGGCTAAGCTCTTTTTTGCCAAAGACGCGCACAGTTTTTACTTCTACCGCTTAGAAGGTGATGATCCGTGGTTATCGCTGCTGTTTGCCGCCTTGCCGCGTATGCCGCTCGTTTATCGCCGGGGTATGACTTGGGAAGATATGCCGCCCGTTTCGGCGGTTACCTTTGGCTGGCGAAAACACTTATTGAATCTAGCGAGAGCCTTTTATCACCGCATAGGTAAAATTCATTACAGCGGCCACTGGGAAGGCAATGGGGTGATCGCGGGTACCGTGCAAAGTGGGGGCCAAGCGTTGCCTGTGGGGCTTGTATTGGATCGAAATTTAGGTTTTTCGCGGATTCGCGTTGGTGAACGGTGCCTAGAACGCAAAGAAGAGGAGAATTTATGAAAACTAAAATCTTGATACTCACATTTTTCTTGTATAGCGCGGTTGCAGCCCAAACGGGGGCGGAAATTTGGCTCTACCATGCGCCCATCGACTATGATGAGAATTCATTCAGGAAGGACGGCAAGACAACTGGTTTTTATGGCGCCTATCGTTCTGCGTCGGGCTATGTGTGGGAGGGTGCGGTAGAAAAGACCCATGTTAGTTACAAAAAGTCCCCAGTACCTTACTGGGTATGGCCGGATTTAGACCAAACTGACTTCACCCTCGCCTTGACTCGTAACAGGCAAAGCAGTCACTCTTCTCGCTTTGGCCTCCACGCCATTTCCTCCTCCGATAACGACACTGACGATGCTTTCACCCTGTTTGCAGGGTTCAGCCGCTACCACCCTTACGATGATTATTATGGTGGCACACTGTACTATACTCACTATCCCAACATTGATTTGCAAGTATGGCAAGCCGTCCCCAAGGTAGGAAAATACTTGGGGAATCCCATTCTCAGGGGAACATTTTTCATCCAAGGCAAGCTTAATTTGATTGCCATAGATGAAAAACAGGGGGATGGCAACACCTATTTTTCTGCGGAAGGGGAAGTGTCTTGGTATTACGGTGCCGTCAGCCTAAGTCTCGGTGCTTGGGGCGGCACTCAGCTCTGGGCAGTCCGCGACGATGGATTTATCGTCTATAACTCAGCTGACAAACATACAGGTGGCGTTACATTCCAAGCCGGCTATGCTCTAACCGACAACACTCGTCTAAATATCAGTATCGACCAAGAGCAGGTGACGGAGACGACAGGAGCGGACACTGATATGACAAAATACAGCCTATCGTTAAAACATACATTTTAGAGCTACACCATGCCATGAAGAGAGCACTTTTCATACCATTATTACTATTGGGAACGTCTGTCCTAGCGGCTGACGATTCTTGGATTCAACAATCCTATCACAAGTCCTTTCACTATGAACAGACGGAAAATTACAAGACGGCTATCAAATCCCTTCTGCCCGTCGTGCGGGCTTATCCTAAGGGCTACACTGTCAATTTACGGCTTGGCTGGCTCTATTATCTGATGGGTCGTTACGCCAATAGCATTGCCCACTATGAGGTGGCGATCAAGACAGCACCAAACGCCATCGAAGCCAAAGTCGGCAAATTGCTGCCATTACTCGCCCAAGAGCGTTATTCAAAGGCGGAACAAACGACTTATCAAATCCTCAATACCGACTTCTATAACTATCTCGGCAATCTGCGACTGAGCATCGCTCTGCGGAAACAGAATAAAACCGATTTGGCACTTGAGGTGGTGAATAAAATGCTTTTTTTATATCCCACTGATGTGAATTTTATGGTTGAATTGGGGCAGTTGTACGATCAAAAAGGGGAAAAAGAGAAGGCGGCGGCGGTGTTTCAGGATGTGATCGTGCTGGCACCGGAAAATGTGACGGCTAAAAGTTATCTGGGCAAGTAGCATGAGCCGTCTTGGGTTTACCCCTAGAGGCGGCCATTATAGTTTTTCATAAAAATGTCGAGCGATAAAGACCTGACAGTTTTTTGAAACATGGAAGAATGGGCCAAAATATTTATCTGAAATACTATATAATAGCTACAGGGATTAGTTATAAACAAGGATGTTTAAAATTTAATCGCTCGAGGTATCAAGAAAATGTCCAACCGAATAGAATTTAATTTTAACGCGCACAAGGCATTAGAAGTCATTTTGTGGCTGGCGACGCGAAAGCCAAATATTGGTTACCATGCTTTGCTTAAAACCTTGTTTTTTGCAGAGGAATACCATTTGAATAATTATGGTAGACCTATTGTAGGTGATGTTTACATTGCGATGGAATATGGCCCCGTTGCATCAACAACTTATGACATCCTGAAAAAAGAGGCCTTGGCGACAGAACTCTTAGATGTTCTACCCTTTGAAAATGTCACTAAAAAGATAATCCCACATCGTTCGCCGGATTTACGTCAACTTTCTCAAAGCGATATCGAGGCTTTAGAATATGCCGTTGAAAAGTATGGTCAGTATGATTTTAATAGTCTAACTGATATTTCACATCAACACCCGGCTTGGAAAAAAGCCAGAGAACACGATGTGTATAATCCACGCATGGATTATAAGGATTTTTTGCATGACAGTGACGAAGAAATGATTCAAGATTTAATTGATAATTCACGTTTTATAAGGATATAAATATGATTGAAGTCATGGACATTGTCGCTATCCGAAATGATGAAATATATCCGCCGAAGGAGAAATACAATGTCTGTATTTCTCAAGGTTTGTTTTTCGTCATTAACAGTAACGACAGAAAAATCTACCGCCCCAGTCTGAAAATCAATGCCATTAAGTTAAGGACAAATAATTGATTTTTAAATAAAAAATCTGTGCTGGACGGTGTTTATCAGTTGTGTGGAGCTTAAGGAGCGGAGCGGATTTCTCGAAACTAAAATGATGGTTTCGGGAAATCCGCTCCGCTCCATTCCCGAAACAACTGAATAAAATCAATATTTTAAGCTTAACTTAATGGCATTGAGTCTGAAAATACGACAAGCTGACTATCGTTTTTTAAGGCAGGATAGCTATATCTGTTGTAGCCGCCTCTTTGAATATGGCACCAGTTATAGAAAATTAGGTGTGTTATCCAAACAAACCGCACAACAAATAATAGAGACCGTTGATTCCGCACGAACTTTAACACCTGAACAAATTGACGGCATCAAAAGTTCCCTCAGAAATAAAATCGGTCAATTACCCTGATTTCTATAATCCCATAATAACTATATGGATTAGTTATAATCAAGGATAAGTCAAAACCCATGTACAAAGCTAACCGGTTTTGAAATCCCTTATCCTGTTTATAACTAATCCCTGTAGCGAGCGTAGGGTGCGTCCTACGCACCATCCCGGAATGCACATTTACACAGAAAAAAAGGTGCGTGGGACGCACCCTACGCTTGCTTATCAAATCCTCAATACCGACTTCTATAACTATCTTGGCAATCTGCGGCTGAGCATCGCTCTGCGGAAACAGAATAAAACAGATTTGGCACTCGAAGTGGTGAATAAAATGCTTTTTTTATATCCCACTGATGTGAATTTTATGGTTGAATTGGGGCTGTTGTACGAAGGGGAAAAAGAGAAGGCGGCGGCGGTGTTTCGGGATGTGATCGTGCTGGCTCCGGAAAATGTGACGGCTTGGCTGGCTCTGAAATACTATATAATAACTACAGGGATTAGTTATAAACAAGTCAAAACCCATGTACAAAGCTAACCGGTTTTGAAATCCCTTATCCCTGTTTCTATCAAATTGGCTGTCGTTCTTTCTTTTAAAACACGCCTGGATTATAAGGATTTTTGGCATGACAGTGACGAAGAAGTGATTCAAGATTTAATTGATAATTCACGTTTCATAAGGATATAAATAAAAAAATGTTTAAAATAGCCACTTGGAATGTCAACTCGCTACGTGTTCGTTTGCCACAAGTATTAGATTGGTTAAAAAAGCTTGAGCCGGATATTGTTGCTTTGCAGGAAACGAAAATGACTGATAACCAATTTCCGCGAGAAGCGATACAGGCGGCGGGTTATCAGGTGATATTTTCTGGACAGAAAACTTATAATGGTGTGGCATTGCTCAGTCGTTTGGAAGGCAGCGAGATTATCACGGATTTGCCTGATTTAGATGATCCACAGCGGCGCTTTTTGGGCGCGACTTATGGTAATAATTTGCGAGTGCTGAATGTGTATGTACCTAATGGTGCCGCTGTCAATTCGGATAAATATCATTATAAATTGAATTGGCTGAAAAAGTTACAGGATTATGTACGCGATAGCCTCAAAGATTATCCTCATTTCATTGTATTGGGCGATTTTAATATTGCACATGAGGATCGTGATGTACATGATGCTTGGGATAGTGACTTGATAGTGAGTCCGCCAGAGCGTGCCGCTTTACAAGATTTGCTGAGTTTGGGACTGCGTGATACTTTTCGCCTATTTGAGCAAGTGCCAGAGAGTTATAGTTGGTGGGATTATCGTCGCAGCGCGTTTTGGCGCAATCAGGGGATTCGTATTGATTTGATTTTAGCGAGCACCGCGCTTGATTGTACGGCTTGTGTTATTGATAGTGCCCCACGCCGTTTAGAACGTCCTAGCGATCATGCGCCAGTGGTGGCAAGCTTTGAATTCGATTGAATGAGGACGCGGAGCGTCCAGTCAGGCATTCCCACGCAGAGCGTCAATGCCAGTATGATAAACCCCTAAAATTCAGACCTGCCGTATCCAAAACATGGCACGTTGTAAATTCAATGAAAAATTAACCTGACAGGTTTTTAACACCTGTCAGGTTTGTCTTAACTTAATGGCATTGACGCAGAGCGTGGGAACGATAAAATATCATTATTCACAAACTTTATAGGCGCAGTACACTATGTCTTTAAATTCCAGAACGATTGCAAAAATCTTACGGGAACATTTTACAGGTGAAATCCCAATCATTAAAAATATTTATGGACACAAAGAATTTATATCGTCTCTAAAATCTGAATTGGAAAAAATAACAGGGGTTGAAATATCAACTTTTTCTAGTTCATCCTGGGACAATACGCCAGAGCGAGAGTGTCATTTTTCGGTTAAGGGTGAATTTTCAAAATATGGCGATTCCTTTACAATCCAATTTAATCAAGAAAATGAACTTATTATAGATAATTACAGGGACAGTGCGACTATTTACCAAATTGAGCAAATTTATACCTTTATTGATAGGCTGAAATTGGAGCATGAAAATATAAAAGGGCGTCGATTAAAAACCGAAAAGCTTAACAAGCTGAAAAAACAAGCGATCCTTGCGAAAATGAAAGAGATTGCTAAAGAGGATCAGTTTGACTTTTATACTACCGAATACAAGACGAAATTGAAAATTATCATTCGTGTTGAAGGTGGAAAACTGTTAGAAGTCGATATCCCTTATGGCAAGTTCCAAGAGATTTTAAAAGATTTGCGTTCTCTCATTATGACGGTAAGAGAACTGCAAAAGTCCGGGATCATTTTTAAATTAAAGCCCGATTCTGGAGATGGCTATGGTTGGATAATGAACCGTTGAGTATTAGCATGTTAATTGATGAAATAGAATTCTTAACAAAGGAATGTAAAAATTTAACAGAGGATGAAATAACTGAATCTTCACAGCTTTTTTCTAATCACTATGGTTTCTATAGTGAATTATCGAAGATTCGCCCTGGAGAGCGCATTAGGATGGGCGAAAGTCGGTATAGAAAGCTAAAAAAGATCAAGAATTGTTATGTTGCTTTTGGCAAATATCAGGGCAGGGTAATCGGGCAAGCGTATTACATAAAAAAACAACTTTCCAATGGCATGGGCGCATGGGTGACTCAGCTTGTTGTACATTCTGACTACCGAAAAATGGGTATTGCCAAGACACTATTACATTCAATATGGGGATTCTCTGACTATGCCGCATGGGGATTGGCAACCTCCAACCCATTAACAATTAAAGCACTTGAGTCAGTCACTTTTAGAAAGGTCAATATTAAATCTCTGAAAGAAAATGAGAGTGCGCTGGTTGAATTGGCAGAAGAGGTGGAATTTATAGAGCCATCCCAGTTTTTATTTCAAGAAAAAACACTGGTTGCTTTTACTGATTTTTTTCCAGATTATAATCAATTGAAATCGCAGATAGATGAAGAACTGGAGTCTATTTTTAATTTAACCGAACTCAAAGCGGGCTATGAGTGGATAGCGTTCACATTTAAAACTCAGAAATTTTCCGCACCCGATCAGAAAAAATTTGAAGTGCTTTTAAATATTTCTGATAATCAAGGATAAGTAAAAACCCACGTACAAAGCTAGCCGGTTTTGAAATCCCTTATCCCTGTTTATATCAAATTGGCTGTCGTTCTTTCTAGGTTGCAAACCTGCGTGGCGACATAGAATCCTTGATTTGACAGAAAATCGGTATAAAGTTTAATGGAGATTTTACAATGAATTGTGTGATGCGTATTCTCTTTTCGGCTGTGCTCATCTTGAGTCTACCCCTAGAGGCGGCCACTATCAGTGGCAAGGTCAGTTCTGCCGATTCTGGCATTAAAGGGGTGTTTGTTTACGTCTATGATCTGTCATGGAATTTGGTGGCGGAAACCATTAGCAATACGGAGGGTAGATACAGCCTCAATACTTCGGAGGGTTACTATTACTTATATATCTATAAGGAGGGCTATGTTCCGAAGTATTACAATTCTCTTAGCCAAGCCTATGCCTACGATCTGGCCACTGCCATCTATAGTCCAGCGATGAATATCGACCTGAGTCTCGCTGTGGGAGGTGCCATACAGGGGCGCGTGACAGATGTGCAAATGGGAAATGTACTGTCAGGGCTGGTTGTGAGAGTATATGATGCCAATTCCTACCTAGTTAGCTGGAATTACACCGATGAGGATGGCAATTATATTCTGGCACTTGATCCTGGCTCATATTACCTGAGTACCTTTGATGCTACGGGTTATTATCTAAACCAGTATCCCGATGGCACACAAGAGATTTTGCCCAAAAATTTGTCAAGTGGACAACAGTTGACGGGTGTTGATTTTTCTCTTAACAGGGCCGATGTCGCGGTGTTTAGCGAGCAAGCCAGTTACACAGTAGGAGAACCGGTGAGTTTGTATGTGAGCTTGGTGGAAAGTACAACTCCGGTGGACGCTTATATTGTCATCGCCTTTCCCAATGGCACTTTCAAGTCTGTTAAGAGTGATCTTTCCTTGTCCAATAACTATGAACTGATGCCGATAGTTTCTAATTTTACACCGGTTGATATATCTCCTGCGATAAAGCTGCTTAGTCTGGACACCACTGGCTGGGCGACAGGTTCATACGGGGTTTATGTCACATTGGCCTATTTTGGATATTATCCGGGCTATTCAGATAATCAGTATTGGGTCAATTACAATATCTTCTATCTTTATTAGAGTTGTTCCTAAAGCGTAGGGTCAATGCCATTAAGTGCCGGGTAACCCTGCATCAACGCTGGCGCGTGGGAACCAGAAAAACCAGAAAAAAATTTTTTATCATCTCGGGCTCTTATTTAAGAGCTGTCTTTGATGAGCCTATCATAGACCGCATGTGTACCAATCCAAAACCAAATAATACCCTCTTCGGTTTCAATGGCAAGAGAACGATATTTAATGCCAACTCTAGCAGACCAGAAACGACCTATCTTTTTAAATTGAAGTGAAGGATGGTTTGGATTTTTTTTCAGTAATTCAAAATTATTGTTGGCCAATTCACGAATTTATAGCGGTAACTTGTGATAATACGACCAAAATTTCGGACTGGCAAAATGTTTCATAGTTCAGTACACCGGTTAGTTTTAAAATCTTTGATGGCTTCATTGGCTAGTTTATCCAATTTTCCAGACACTAGATCTTCTTCAATTTGACTATCCCAAAGGGAGGCCTCAAATTTATCGTACCAAGCACGAAATAGGGCAAAATCTTCAGGGGGTAAATGCGTAACCGCAGTGGTTATTTCTTCTACTGTCATCATATTATGATATCCTATTGGATTTGAACTGTGATTTCTGTGATTAGCCGCAAAAAATTATATCACAAAAATCACAGTTCAACTACCTATTGACGCTCATACGCGCCCATATCAATGGCATTACCAAGGACACGGGGCTTACCATCTAAGTCGATACAGGCTTTGAACCGGCTTGATTCAGAAAATCGCTATGCTTTACACGATACCCATAAATATCCGATTGAGCGGCTGTTGGGTGCGGGCGGGATGCGTGTTTCTGTGCCGCCACCGTCTGAAAAAAAAGCGGCGCGTTGTGGTTTCGAGGCAAAAGTTTTTGTGATTAGTGGTGAGTACAGCTAATGCTCAACAACGAATAAAACCTTCAACACTGCAAGATCATGAGTGCTATCAAGTCCGGAGTGATTGATCGAACAACAATGCCATTAAGTGCCGCCGTTAATTCAGACCTGCGGGTGACCAATACCCATGACGTTGTAAACTAAAATAAAAATTAACCTGCTGGGTTTTTGCACCGTCGCCTTGCCTTAACACTCTATAATGGCATTGAGTTGCAAACCCCGTCCGGCACAAGTATTCTTGTCCAGAAAAGTTTTGTCCTAGTTTTAAACCTCAGAGGTTTTGGAAACCTCTGAGGTTTGGGCTAAAACTTATCTGGATGACTAGCTCAGGTTGCCGCTTTAAAGATGATCGGGGAGCGAGACGATAACAATAACGGCAATTGCCCCATTTTTTCATCATTCTCAACCAATTCAGGCTTCATTACCGTTCTCTTCGAAGAAAACACGCCTTCAAGCAATTCTTTCACCGCATCAATCTCTAAACTCGCCATGGCACTACAAACCAATACTTGTGCTGCCATAATCAGATGCCTGTCACTCAACGATAAGGTGTGCTTTTTCAAAGCGTTGACAATAAGCCGCAAAACGTTGTTCCGCCTGTTCCTTCACCTCTTTGGCGGCTAAAGTGACTTCGTATGCTTTTTTACATACTATAATCGCGTCAATATTAATGGGTTCTTTAGTTCGGCTTTTCGGACTCCCCACCGCCATCTCGGCTTTGACGGGATGTGCTGCCACAATAGTAAATCTGCCCACAATGCAAAAGAGATTGTTGAATTCTAAAGTGCTGGAGAACAAACAAAGAAATTGATCGCGGATAACCGGTTCGTCAATTTTTAGAATGCCTTTGAGCAGCCTTCGCCGTAAGGACCATGCTGATATTCGCTCACATTGGTATATTTGGACTTTTTGTGTAAGTCGAAATCATAGTTCAGGCAGTCGCCATCCATGAGAATCAGCGTCACAATCTGACGGCTATCAAAATTGAGCAGACAGAATAAATAGTAACAAGGAATAGCAATAGTATCATTACCCAGTTTAATCAAAGTTTGACCGCAGGGAATGCTGCTGTTGTAGTCTATTGTCAGCCCTCGTGCATCTGCTCCGCTCGTTCAGCGCACCCGATTGTACAACTTCCAGATTTGGCAAGGCTTTTCTGAGTTCTGTTGCTGCCCAACAGTCAAAAGGATCATCTTGAACAGTGCCAACAAGAGAAGGTGAGCGCAGGTTAATGGATCCTGCGGGGTTTTGGCATCCCCGCAGGCAACCTTGCACTCCAGATTCGGCACGATATGGCATTGAGGCCGTCCCTCATTGGCGTTGGATTTGTTGGAGCAATGCCATTAAGTTAAGCCGTTAATTCAGACCTGCCAGGTTTCCAAAACCTGGCAGGTCGTTGTAAATTATACTAAAAATTAACCTGCGGGGTATTAGTCTCCCCGCAGGTTTGCCTTAACTTAATGGCATTGATTTGTTGGAGCCAGTGCGGTACCAATGCGCGATAGTTTGGCCCTGTTGTTAAAAACATTGCGACAGTATAGTTATCTGATTAAAGAATAACATAACGAGAAACCAAGTTTTCGCCAAAACCGCAGGCCCACTGATAGCAGGTGTGGGCACATAGACGCAGGTTTCATAAATAAAAATAATTGGTCAATAAAATAATTATTCAAAACGGTGCGAAAGAATATAATACTTTTGCTGGACGGGGTTTATCGTTTAGTTCGACGTTTTTTTTTGATTAGGAGTCCAAACTTTAGTTTGGGCGCCCAAGATAAATCTTGGACTCCTAAGTCGGAGTCCAAACTTTAGTTAAATCCTATCTCTTTCCTTTGATAACTGATAACTGAAAAAAAAATGTTTAAAATAGCCACTTGGAATGTCAACTCGCTACGTGTTCGTTTGCCACAAGTATTAGATTGGTTAAAAAAGCTTGAGCCGGATATTGTTGCTTTGCAGGAAACGAAAATGACTGATAACCAATTTCCGCGAGAAGCGATACAGGCGGCGGGTTATCAGGTGATATTTTCTGGACAGAAAACTTATAATGGTGTGGCATTGCTCAGTCGTTTGGAAGGCAGCGAGATTATCACGGATTTGCCTGATTTAGATGATCCACAGCGGCGCTTTTTGGGCGCGACTTATGGTAATAATTTGCGAGTGCTGAATGTGTATGTACCTAATGGTGCCGCTGTCAATTCGGATAAATATCATTATAAATTGAATTGGCTGAAAAAGTTACAGGATTATGTACGCGATAGCCTCAAAGATTATCCTCATTTCATTGTATTGGGCGATTTTAATATTGCACATGAGGATCGTGATGTACATGATGCTTGGGATAGTGACTTGATAGTGAGTCCGCCAGAGCGTGCCGCTTTACAAGATTTGCTGAGTTTGGGACTGCGTGATACTTTTCGCCTATTTGAGCAAGTGCCAGAGAGTTATAGTTGGTGGGATTATCGTCGCAGCGCGTTTTGGCGCAATCAGGGGATTCGTATTGATTTGATTTTAGCGAGCACCGCGCTTGATTGTACGGCTTGTGTTATTGATAGTGCCCCACGCCGTTTAGAACGTCCTAGCGATCATGCGCCAGTGGTGGCAAGCTTTGAATTCGATTGAATGAGGACGCGGAGCGTCCAGTCAGGCATTCCCACGCAGAGCGCTCATCGTTATACACAAGTTTTTTTTAAGGTTGGTGTCAAAAAAATCCGATTTTTTCAAAAAATAGGATTTTTAAGCCGGTGTTAGTATCAAAAAAATCATATTTTTTGGGTTTATCATTGGCCCAAAGTATTGAGGGATCGGATTTTTAAGCCGGTGTCAAAAAAATCGAAGGCTCAAGTCGGAAAGACACTTGTGTATAACGATGAGCGCAGAGCGTGGGAACGATAAAATATCATTATTCACAAACTTTTATAGGCGCGAAATATTTACAGGAAATAGATATCTTGTTATACTTAGCACCCTCATAAATTGAGCTTTTTTTAAGACGAAAAATATGGTACAATATAAAAGCTTAGAGGAATATTTTCTTTCGTCAAAATCCGGTGGCTAGTATTAATGAAGCTGTATCAAAAATACATAGCTTATGAAAGAGGAGCTTGAATAAGCTTAACGATTATCATCTGCTTATTTCTTTAATTGAAAAAACATTATTATGAAAATACTTAAATATTTAAAAGAATCTGATACGCCAATCGCTTATATTGGGTTTATGACTAGCTTATCAGGTATAGCTAATGCGATGATATTAGCTATCATCAATACTGCGGCTGCAATGGTTTCAAATAATAAGGTAGAGGCACAATACTTTTTACTCTACCTTATTGTTTTTGTTTTATATGTCTATACTCAAAGATATGCGCTTTCTCAAACGGTGGTTGCGATTGAAAAATTCATTCGTAAAGTCCGAATTAGAATTGCGGATAAAATTCGCTCGGCAGAATTGCATTTCATAGAAAATAGCGAACGGGGTGATATGTACACTCGACTCACCCAAGATAGTAACATCATTTCTCAATCTGGATTACTTCTGGTCACCGCCGCTCAATCGGCGATGGTACTGATTTTTAGTTTTCTGTATCTGGCTTGGTTATCTCCCCTGAGCTTTTTGATAACCAGCGTATTTATTAGCCTTGCTGTATATACCTACTGGTTTTATGAGAAAACTATTTCTAAACAACTCCATATTGCCACCCAAAAGCAGGCTAAATTTTTTGAATATTTCAGTCATATCTTAGACGGTTTTAAAGAACTCAAAATGAACCGTCAAAAAAGTGATGACTTATTCGATCATATTGAGACGCTTTCTCAAGAAAGCGAAAAGCTTAAGGTCAATGTGGGTTTACAACAAGTCACCACCTTGATGTTTTCTCGTATGTCTTTTTATCTGTTGCTGGCGATTTTGGTTTTTATTGTACCCTTGTTCCACGCCAGTCATGCCGATGAAATCTACAAAATATCGACGACAATTCTATTTATTATGGGACCACTAGGCATGCTGGTGTCAGCTTTACCAACCGTATCCCAAAGTAATGTGGCTTTAGAAAACTTAAGTACACTCGAAACACAACTGGATGAGGTTATCATTGATGAAATTTATTCTAAGCAACAACCGAAGCTATCTGATTTCAATGAAATTCAGCTTGACAAAGCGACTTTCTCTTATCTGGATAAACATGCTAAGCCTTTATTTTCTATAGGTCCCATTAATTTTTCGATTAAAAAAGGCGAAATGGTGTTTATTGTGGGCGGTAATGGCAGCGGCAAATCCACTTTCTTGAAATTGTTGACTGGCTTGTATTATCCAACCGCTGGTTCTATAGATTTGAATCATGACTCAATTGATAGAAGCGAATATGCGAGTTACCGCTCCTTATTTGCAATTATTTTTACCGATTTTCACTTGTTCGATAAGTTGTATGGTTTATCAGATATTGATGATAAGCAAGTTAAGGAATTATTGCAATTAATGCAATTGGATAAAAAAACCAAATATAGGGAAGGAGAATTTACCCAGCGTGACTTATCTACGGGGCAAAAGAAAAGATTGGCTTTTGTAGCAGCTATCTTAGAAAATAAGTCGATTAACATTTTTGACGAATTAGCGGCTGATCAAGACCCTCAATTTAGGAAGTATTTTTATGAAGTGATATTACCCGATTTAAAACAACAAGGAAAAACCATTATTGCGGTGACGCATGATGATAAATATTTCCATGTTGCTGATCGGGTGTTGAAGATGGAATATGGTCAGTTAGTACATTATGATGAGGGCAAAATATAACATGAAGATAATCACTCCGATAAGGCTTTATTCACTGATTTTTTTTCTAATTGCTTCATTTGAAGCCAACGGCACTCCACCGGTTTTTCATGTTGATGCGAAAGATCAAACAGCTGTGGGTATTGGAATGACACTGGGAAAAGCTTTCAAAAAACAATTTCCTGATATTGAAAAAAAATATGATAGCTATTTAGCCTCTTTTATTAATCAAAAACAATTCAATCAATGGGTACAAAAAAGGGTGAATGTTATCAAACCTAATATTGATCCTGCTTATCGAGATGAAATGAATGGAATCGCCTCGACTTGGACTATTTCAAGTCGGGATCAATTGGGTGATGGTTTTCTCTCCTTGAATGAGTTTTGGTTGATACAACTTATTCCTGATGTTGGGCGGCAGACGAATTGTTCGGGATTTGGAGTTTGGGGAAATTTTTCTGCCTTAAATTCACCCATTGTCGGTAGAAATATGGATTGGCATACTAATGAAGAACTTAGAAGCCTACAAGCGATAACGGTTTATGAATATGATAATCAAAGTATTGTTAATATTGGTTTTGCAGGATATATCGGTATCGTTTCTGGATTTAACAGTGAGGGACTGTTTGTCGCCCATTTAGATTCACCAGTAGGAAAGCGTTATCCAGATCCCCCTATTGGTGATGATGCGATTGTTTTTGACTTGAGAAAAGTTTTAGAGACTAAAACGCGAATTTATACAGCGGCAAAAGAATTATCAAAGCAACAATATGGTTTTAGCCATAATATCCTGATGGCTGACACTTTCAATGTTCAAGTTTTGGAACAACCTCAAGGAGAACAGGCTCAGCTCAGAACTGATACAAGTCCTTTGAGAATAGAAATGTCGTGGGGAAAAGTTAATCAAATTGCGGTTGTCAATTGCTATGCTTTAAGAAGTTCTCCAGCTAATTGCATTACGACAAGCAATAGTTACCGCTGGCACCGTTTTAAAACACTGGCGAAATTTAACCGCGAAAATCAGGCTCAGGTGAAGGATGTTATCAATATTATGTTTGATACGGTTAACCCTCTTCAAGAAATTTTTAAGTCTTATACCGCACAATCTATGGTATTTACGCCAAAGGATAAAAAATTATATTTGTACACCGTCCCAATTTCTGGGATTCATAGCACAGAACCTGTGATGCACCAGATAGTGGATTTACTGCCAAAGGCTAAAGTGTCTAAAAGTTGGCTCAATTCAATCAATGGGTTATTGGTAATTGCTAGTCTTATTTTAGTGGCTGTTTTGATTTATGGGGAATCCCATCGATTTAAAAAATTCCGATTTTTTAAATAAAGCTTTAAAACTTTTGTATCTGATAGGCAATCGGGTAGTGCTATAATTCAATGGTTGAAGAGCTAGAACAAGCTTTGGATATATACTTTTAACTGATTATCTACAGATATATTTTTGAATAGTTATCTTGACTTTATTAAAATCTATGAATAATTATCCATTATCATCGACTCAAAAAGAAATTTGGTTTGACCAAATCCTACACCCCAAGCTGCCGCTATACAATCTTGGTGGCTATTTGCGAATAGACGGTTGCATCGAACCAATCATTTTTGAAAAGGCACTTAATCAAGTCATTAAGGAAAACGACGCACTCCGCATTATTCTTCACGAAGGGGAAAATCTGCCCACTCAAACGTTTGCCCAAAATGTTCGCCTCAAACTAGACTTTTATGATTTCTCCGCTCAAGAAAATGCCCACCAATCGGCACTTTCTTGGATGCAGCGTGAATTTGCCAAACCGTTTCAAGTCTATGACAACTCCTTGTTTCAATTTGCATTATTCAAAATCGCTACCAATCGTTATTATTCATTTCAAAAATATCATCATCTGATAGTAGATGGGTGGGCAATATCCCTGATTGTCCAGCGTATTGCAGCCGCCTATAATGCGCTGGCAACCGGGCAATCTGGTAGTGAACAAAAACATAGCTCTTACAAAGATTTTCTCCAAAATGACCAAGCATACCTAGACTCTGAAAAATTAACTAAAGCCAAACACTACTGGCTTTCTAAATACCGTGAAATACCAGAACAGCTTTTGACACGCCACTATGCCGCCCAATTTACGGACCAAACCATCCCAAGTCAATTATCAATTCTGCATTTAAAACGACAGTTTTACAATCAACTAATTGAGTTTGCTAAAGAAAATAAAGTATCAACTTTTCATGTCATTTTGGGCGCATTGTATTGCTACTTTTCAAAAACAACGGGGCAAAAAGACATTGTTATTGGACTACCTATATTGAATCGAGGAACAGCCGCTTTTAAACAGACGGTGGGACTGTTTACCAATATCATTCCCGCTCGGTTTAATTTTGGCTTTGATTTTAGTTTTGTCGAACTGATGCAAGCGATTAGCATAGAGTTGCGTCGGGATTATCGGTATCAGCGTCTTCCTATTAGTGAAATTAATCGAGGATTACATTTAACCCAGCGTCGGCAGCTTTTTGATATCGTGGTATCTTATGAAAAGCATGATTATGACACGCATTTTAATGCGAGCCCCGCCGATGCAGTGACTTTGACCCACGGCTTTGACCAAAATGCCTTAGAGATTTATATCCGTGAATTCCATGATGATACCGATGTGAGGGTGGATTTTGAATACAATCTTGGGGCTTTTGAGGCAGATGAAATTGAAATCATTAAAGCGCGTTTTGAATTTTTATTAGGTGAAATTCTGCGACAAGCTGATGTGCCTATTGGGAAATTGCGAATCCGCTCCGAGGCAGAAATGAGTGCCACACGGAGCAATCGCGTTCATCCCACTAATCCTTTCATTGAATTTCCAAAAAGTGAACAAACTATTGGGCAACGGTTTGAACAACAGGTTAAACAATATCCCGATCAGATTGCCGTCAAAACACACCGTTATGCGTGGACTTATCGTGAATTAAATGACAAAGCCAATCAAGTAGCGCAAGTTATCTTGGGACAAAGCGACGAGAGAATCGCCTTATTGTTTGAACATGATGCGCCGATGCTGGCAGGCATGATGGGTGTACTTAAGGCTGGTAAAACTTATGTTCCCCTCACACCCGACTTTCCCCGCTCACGGCTCGAATACATTGTACAAGATTCACAGGTTGGTGTTATTTTAACCAATGATCAAAATCTCAGCCTTGCACAAACCTTAATCAACAAAACCATCCGGCTTATTAACATTGATAAGTTAGAAACTGCCACTAATAATATTCAATTGACGGTTTCACCGGATAGCATTGCCTATTTACTTTATACCTCGGGTTCAACCGGACAACCAAAGGGCGTTATACAAAACCATCGTAACGTTTTACATTTCATCAGAACTTACACCAATAACCTTCATATCACGGCTGATGATAAACTTACCTTACTGTCATATTATAGTTTTGATGCTGCGGTAGTAGATATTCTTGCTGCTTTGTTAAATGGGGCTACTCTTTATCCAATTAATCTCAAGCAAGACAGTTTTGTCACTCTGTCTGCATGGTTAATCGAACAACAAATCACAATTTATCATTCGACACCTACCGTCTATCGGCATTGGCTTAAGACACTTACTGGCGAAGATAATTTTTCTCAGATTCGTCTAATCGTGCTCGGAGGAGAACCAGTTTATAAAACGGATATTGAAGGCTATAAGAAATATTTTCCGCCCAAATGCATTCTTGTCAATGGTTTAGGTTCAACGGAATCAACATTCAGTCTCCAGTATTTTATCGACAAACAAACCAAAATATCGCGCCATGAGGTGCCCGTCGGTTATCCTCTTGAAGAAACAGAAATTTTATTGCTTGATGAGACGGGTGTTGAGACCGATATTTACGGTGAAATAGCGATTATCAGTCCTTATATTGCTCGTGGTTATTGGCAACAACCCGAATTGACCGAAGCCGTCTTTT
>JBDLJY010000053.1:0-26726 GCA_039714115.1 Pseudomonadota bacterium
CAAACACCCTCTGACTGCGGCTTTGACTGCACAGCAGTTAGCGAAATTCCAACCACAGAATGTCAAGCCCTTGTTGCTATCCATAACGATAGCAGCAATAGTGAACCATGGAATAACAACACTGGCTGGCTTGAAACAAATACGCCTTGTAATTGGCATGGCGTGACATGTGGTGGAGGACATGTAACAAGACTCTACCTATACCACAACAATCTCACCCACGCGCTCTCATCGCAAATCGACCAGCTGACGATGTTGGAAGTTCTCAGGGTGGAACACAACAAACTCTGCGGAACGGTCCCATCATCCTTGATGAACCTGGAACATTTGTGGTATCTAAACATAGACCACAACCACCTAACAGCTACTGACCCCGATCTTAGGGACTGGCTCAATAACATCACCCCTGATTGGGAACTCACTCAAACACCTTGCTCCCAAGAAGGCACATTACAATTCTCCTTAAGTGCCTACAGCACAAGCGAAAACGGAGGACAAGCAATCATCACCGTCACCCGTACCGGCGACAGTAACGGTGCAGCATCAATAGACTATGCCACCACCGACGACACCGCCACAGCCGGCAGTGACTACACCGCCACAATAGGCACCCTAAACTGGGCAAACCAGAACACTGTTAACAAAACTTTTACAGTAGACATCATTGACGATAGCGAGCATGAAGGCGATGAAACTTTCATTGTGAGCTTGGGTAATGCCGTCGGCGCAGAATTAGGATCACCAAATACATCTGTGGTAACGATCACAGATGAGGATACAAGCAACTTTTGCGAGACAGTCACCGGAATTTCAGAGTCAGAATGTGAAGGCCTTGTCGCTATCTATAACAGCACCAATGGTGAACAATGGGATGACAACACTAACTGGACTGTAACAACTACGCCTTGTGATTGGTATGGCGTGACATGTAGTAATGGAAAAGTAACAAGACTCTACCTATACTACAACAATCTCAGCGGTTCTCTTCCAGCGGAAATCGGAAACCTGGTGAATTTGAAAGTTCTCAGGCTGGAACACAACGAAATCTGCGGAGAGGTTCCATCATCCGTGACGACTCTGGAGCAGATGTTGTATGTAAACCTAAACTACAACCACCTAACAGCTACTGATCCCGTTAAGCAGTGGCTCGAAGACCATGGACCATGGGATGATAGCACTCAAAGCTCTTGTCCTTAACTTGATATAGTACTCTCAAGGAGTCCAAGATAAATCTTGGACTCCAAAATTTGCGCTTTTTGTCAATACCCGACTTTGTGGCACAAATTGAATTGGTGTGCGTATCTTGTTGGGGCGCGGTAAAAAAAACCGTCCGGCACAACAAAAAAACTTGACATTATTATTTAAGGGGACTTTAATAAAAGTAACCTTTCGCTTTTAAGTAATCGTTGTTGGTTATCTCCTCTGAGATATTGGGTAAGTTAAGGCAAATATCATCGAAATGTTCGCTGGGGATGTGATACCAACTCTCAATTTTTACGTTATAATGTCTTGAGAGAAAGTTAAAAAGTAATCCAGTGCTAAAGCCACTCTCGCTCCAAAGTAGTTCGATTTCTTCCTTTTGAGTTTGGTTTATAGTTGAACTTTGAGGCCCAAGCTGATTATCAGTCACATCAACCCCGCTATCGGTGGATGAACTTTGAGGGTCAAGTTGATTATTAGTCATGTCAACCCCGTTATCAACGGACAAACTTTGAGGCTCAAGCCGATTATCAAATTTGGAATTAGCTACGGCTTTCGCTATGTTCCAAGCATTTATCAGCTTTTCCTTGCAAAGTTTCTTCAACTTTTGAAGTTGTTCAAGGTCAAAGTCAAAAACACTTGTTGCGTTTTCAACTCCGACGTTCTTTCCGAGTGCTTGAATATCTACTCCTTTATTTGCGGCGTATTCGGAAATCTCTTGTCTCAAGGTGTCTAACTCGGTATTCTCGTCGATTGCGACCTGGCACCTTTTAATAAGCATTTTTAAAGTGTCTGGGGGAATTGAATCAAAAATAAACTCAGTGCCCGAGTGATACTGTTTTTCACGGCACCATTTGATGAGTTTATCACGCTTCTGGTTAGGTAGTTGATCGATTAAACTACTGAAAAGTGTGACATCTTTTAAAAAGCTATCGCTCAAGATAGCTTCTTGCAAAACGCACAATTTTGGGGTGTCAGCTTCGGGTTTATCTAAGGAAGGCTGGACGTTTTCTGTTTGTGTGGGCGTTTCATTTGAACTAGCTGGCAATAATGGTTTTGCCAAATCAGCGGATGGGCGTTCAGAGGAGGCTCCATCCTCTCGTTTTTTCATCTTATCAACAGTATCTTGGACCGATAGTTTAGGTGGATGATGAGCGTCTAACCGTGGAGGATGAACGTCTGACCGATTTTCAAAATCGCTTTGGCTCCGGTTACCGTCATCATCTAAGTTGTCGTGAGTAGCCAGACCTAAAAAGCCAAGTAGTGAGTAGCGTCTAAAATAGGTTATAAAGCTACCGATGGAATGGGGGGATTTGTTGCCCTCATAAGGGATTGTGAACAGACTGGATAAGTATTGCCCTGAACGATGCCATAGTAGCGTTTCTATCTTGATGATAACACGCCCGTCATCTCTTTCTTCAATCTGGATCAGTTGTTGAATAACCAAGCTGCGCTTGTTTAAACTGGGAGATAGCGCGTCTTCAATTGCACCGAGATCAGCATAACTGGAATTATAGGAGGGGTTAACTCGGTTTTTGACTATCGGTTCAAAGTCACGTTTAGCTGCCAAAAGAGCAGGGATAATTTTATTAAGAGCGTTCTCATTACCATTGACTAAGCTTGCATTAATCATTATATTAGTCCTTGTCATTAGTCGGCTCTGATTTTTAATCAGTGCCAGGTTAGTAGTGGGTACTACTCTCAAAGTGGTTTGGAGTAGTACCAATTATCATTTTTCAATTCTTGAGTTTTGTTAAAGCGGGTCTAGCTGTATTTTTTAGCTATTAGACCTTTGTAAATGAACTGCGTTTTTTTTACCGTTATGCCAATACAAGCATTTTTCGCTTGCTGTGCCAGTTACAACCGGCCTCTTTTAGTAACTCCTACGACCCTCTGTTCCCATGTTTCCCGGGGGAGTCCGAGCTTCATTCGCTCGTACCATCAAGACTGATATAAATCTCTCTGGGTGCGTTCACCTGATTGTTAAAGTTCTTAATGTCAATCGCTCTCCTAAACTTGGTTAGGAAAATTTTTTAATCAACTACTAAATCACATTATACCGACTTAATTCTCAAAGTCAACAGCTCTCCTAAACTTGGTTAGGAAAATTTTTTAATCAATTACTGAGTCACATTATACCGACTTAATTATAAAAGTAAACCACTCTCTTAAACTTTTTTAGAATTTTTAAATCTGTCTAAATCGGCAAGATAGATTAACCATCCACGCTTACCGATTGGGCGTCTTGAGCCTACACTGCCACGTTGGGCCAAACGATAAATATATTGAATGCTATAACCAACCTTTTCAGCCGCCACTCGCACAGAAACATATTTCTCATCTCCTATTATGCGGGGACCTCCACATTTTTGATTTTCGCCTCTCATAGAGATATGCTCTTCTATACTGCGAACATCAACCCACGACGCGGCAGCCCTGCCACGTTTAGGAGACCGAAAACCAACAATTTTCCCCTTCTCAAGCAGCTTATACAATCGCGCCCGAGACAACCCAAATTTTTCAGATGCCTCGCGGATACTAAGTTTTGTCATAATTTTTCTAGCCGTGTAGTTAAGATAAGAAAAAAAAAATACTACGGGGAGTGAGTGTAAATGTCAACCCATTTTTCACTTAAAACTGTCTTGATAAGATATGATGCAAAAAAAAATCATATTTTTTCAGATATTGGACTCCAAAATACAATTCCCCTATCTTTTCAATATCCTGCTCATTATCCTACCACGATCAAAAAACGGCTTGTCAAGGCAGCATAAAATGGTATCATTATCGACTCCAAAAAAACATTAGACAAACCATCGAGGTACTTATGCACTACGCCGGCGGCACCGCACTCTCCACCTTTCGTCAGGAAAAACTACTCAAAATAGCACAAACTTATGTGCCTTTTTTAACCAGCCTTAAAACACAATACCTATACTTTATTGACTCTACTCATCCCCTGTCACAAAGCGAAGACGCTCGACTACGTGCCCTACTGCCTGATACCACTTCAGCGAATTATACACCGGGACAATATCTACTCGTCATCCCCCGCCCCGGCACCATCTCACCTTGGTCAACTAAAGCCACAGACATTGCCACCGTCTGTGGCTTATCCTCCGTTAAACGACTAGAACGCGGCGTACTATGGCACTTCACCGCCCCTCTCAACAAATTACAAATCACCCAACTCAGTGCCCTCATTCATGATCGCATGACAGAAGCGGTACTATCAAATATTAAACAAGCCGACGCGCTTTTCACCCAAGCCACCCCACGCCCATTGCGGATAATTAACATTCTAGAACAAGGAAAACAAGCACTTATCCAAGCTAACCAAGAACAAGGCTTAGCCCTTTCAGACGACGAAATTGACTACTTAGTTAATAATTTCAAAGCATTGCGACGCAACCCCACCGATGTTGAACTCATGATGTTTGCCCAAGCCAACTCAGAACACTGTCGGCACAAAATTTTTAATGCCGAATGGAAAATTGATGGACAAGCACAACAAAAATCACTATTTCAAATGATACGCTTTACCCATCAACAACATCCAGGGCCCGTCATTTCCGCCTATCACGACAATGCCGCCGTAATGAAAGGCTTTAAAGAAGACTCCGCCATTTTGATGAAAGTCGAAACCCATAACCACCCAACCGCCATTTCCCCCTTTCCCGGAGCTGCCACCGGCGCAGGCGGCGAAATTCGTGACGAAGGTGCGACAGGGCGCGGCGCCAAACCTAAAGCCGGCTTAACCGGCTTTTCAGTCTCACACTTGCGTATTCCCGACGCGCCACAACCTTGGGAAACCCCCTACGAAACCCCGTCACGCATGGCAACAGCCCTACAAATCATGCTAGAAGGGCCCATCGGTGCCAGCGCCTTCAATAACGAATTTGGTCGCCCCGCGATATGTGGCTATTTTCGCAGTTTTGAGATCGAAATGAATGGGCGGCGGCGCGGCTATCACAAACCCATTATGTTAGCTGGCGGCACCGGCAATATTCGACAGCAGCATATCCAAAAACAAAAAATACCGCCTGATAGCCTATTAATAATATTAGGCGGCCCCGCCATGTTAATTGGACTAGGCGGCGGCGCCGCCTCCTCAATGGCAGCCGGGCACAGTAGCGAAGATTTAGACTTTGCCTCCGTACAGCGCGGCAACCCGGAAATGCAGCGGCGCTGTCAAGAAGTCATAGATGCCTGCTGGCGCATGGGCGCAAACAACCCAATAATATCCATACACGACGTCGGAGCCGGAGGACTATCCAACGCCTTGCCAGAACTCGTCAATGACAGCGGCTGCGGCGGACAATTTAAATTAAATGCGATTCCCACCGCTGATCCAAGCTTATCGCCGATGGAAATTTGGTGCAACGAAGCCCAAGAGCGTTATGTGCTAGCCATTGCAAAAGAAAATTTACCGCACTTTCAAACATTATGTGAGCGGGAGCGATGTCCCCACGCCGTGGTCGGAAAAACGACCATAGCACAAGAATTGCAATTATTGGATGATAATAAGACACTTTTGATTGACATGCCATTATCGGTGTTACTCGGAAAACCGCCTAAAATGCGCCGCGAAGTTGACAGATTGCCAAAACCCCTTTCGAGAGTTTTAGCAACCCCGCAGATATCGATGATAAAAGAAGCAGCATTACGAGTCCTACAATTACCCACAGTCGCCAACAAAAATTTCCTAATCACCATCGGTGATCGCAGCGTAGGCGGACTCGTTGTGCGCGAACAAATGGTTGGACCCTGGCAAGCCCCCGTTGCCGATTGCGCCGTCACCGCAAGCAATTACGGCAGCATCACCGGTGAAGCCATGGCAATCGGAGAACGCACTCCGCTAGCTTTACTCAACGCCCCCGCCTCTGGGCGCATGGCAATCGGTGAAGCCCTGACAAATATTGCCGCAGCCAATATAGAAAATATAAATGACATCGTATTATCAGCTAACTGGATGGCAGCCTGTGGACAGCCCGGCGAAGATGCAGCCTTGTTTGATACAGTAAAAGCCGTTGCCATGGAATTCTGTCCCGCACTGAACATCAACATTCCCGTAGGAAAAGACTCACTTTCCATGCACGCCGCCTGGAATGATAAATCAGTCACCGCACCGTTATCCCTGATAGTTTCCGCATTTGCGCGAGTGTCAGATATTCGCCGCAGCCTCACCCCACAACTGCGGAGCGGTGACACCGTGCTATTGTTGATAGATTTAGGGAAAGGTAAAAATCGCTTAGGCACCTCAGCCTTAGCACAAGTTTATAACCAATTGGGTGACACCACACCAGACGTAGATAACCCAAAGGACTTAAAAGACTTTTTCAATGCAATCCAAAGCTTAAACCGACAAGGCAAAATACTCGCCTACCATGATCGCTCCGATGGAGGTTTATTTACCACACTATGTGAAATGGCATTTGCCGGGCATACAGGCTTAGATATTCATTTGGAAACCTTGGGTGCAAACATTTTTGCCAATCTATTTAATGAAGAATTGGGTGCTGTAATCGAAGTCAAAAGCAGCGAAGTCACCAACGTACAAACACATTTATATCAACACACTGATTTAATTAAACATATTCATATATTAGGCAAACCAAACAACAAAGATACGCTGATTTTTCATCAAGACAAGACCCCCATTTTGAGTCTATCGCGTAGCACCCTGCAACGTGCCTGGAGCGAAACGAGCTATCATCTGCAACGACTGCGTGATAATCCCGATTGCGCCCAACAAGAATATGATGCGCTATTAGATAGCAACGATCCAGGTTTATCAGTGCATTGTACGTTTGACTTAAAAATCCCCCCTAGCCCCCGACGCCCACGTATTGCTATTCTCCGTGAACAAGGCGTGAATGGCCAATTAGAAATGGCAGCCGCATTTGATAGAGCAGGATTTACCAGTGTCGATGTCCATACCAGCGACATTTTAAGCGGACGAGTCAGCCTCAAAGAATTTCAAGGCTTAGCGGCTTGCGGAGGATTTTCCTACGGCGACGTGCTGGGCGCGGGCGGCGGTTGGGCAAAATCCATCCTTTTTAATCCACGCGCTTATGACGAATTTTCAACATTTTTTCACCGAGACGACACATTTGCGCTCGGCGTGTGTAATGGCTGTCAAATGATGGTACAATTACGCGATCTGATACCGGGAACCGAACATTGGCCAACTTTTGTGCGTAATCAATCTGAACAATTTGAAGCCCGTTTAGTCATGGTAGAAGTGACAGACTCGCCGTCGATATTTTTGCAAGGCATGGCGGGATCACGTTTACCAATTATCGTCTCACATGGCGAAGGGCGAGCGCAATTTATGAATAACACCGCGCAGTCGGCTGTTGAGAGTGGCATAGTAGCGTTACGTTATATAGATAATTATGGACAAGTAGCGCAAACCTATCCGGCTAACCCCAATGGCTCACCGTTAGGTATAACAGGACTGACAACGCCGGATGGTCGCTTTACAATTATGATGCCACATCCTGAAAGACTCTTTTTGAATAGCCAATATTCTTGGTTGCCCGATGATTGGCACGCAGAGGCAGGTCCTTGGATGCAAATGTTTTGGAATGCTCGTTGCTGGCAGGGTTGATAAAAAAAATTAGGATTTTTGTTATTTTTGTGATAAAGTTTGTCACAATTAATTACATCAACTTGATAAGTTGACTTTGTACCTATTTTATATAAATTATTGATTTATTTGTGATACCCGTACTCAGGAGCCAATGGCATATCGTGCCGCCACGATATGGCATTGACTCAGGAGTGCAAGGCGTACCTTGCACGTTAAATATTTTATTGACAACGGCTCAGTTTATCAATATAGTATTATGATTCGTGCGTCTTGCTCGCTACTCAAGAACCATATAAAACCAAAATGATGGTTTTTTTTAATTAACACTTCAACATCAAATTCTAACGTGATGTGCAAACCTTTGGCCCCGCAAGTTGCACATAGCGTAATATTTGAGAGAAGAGGTAATAATAATGACGAAATTTTATCTGACACTGATACTTTCAGTTGCCTGCAATACGGCCTTAGCCGCCGCCAAATTCCCGTTGGGTCCTTTTCAACTTCAAGTTATTCCTGATATAGAGGTGACTTTAAAATACAATAACAATGTGACGCTCGAAAGTCATGAGGAAACAAGTTCGCCTGTCACCATACTCCGTCCCCAAGTCACTCTCTTAAGCCAGCAACGCACCCAATCCTACTCGGTGAGTTTAGGAACTCAGATAGGATATTACGCCAACAGTTCTGTTGATGACTATCTTGATCTGTTCCTTAAAGGAAATGCAAACAGGCAATTCGGCCCAGCGGTTAATTTATCTTTGAATGCTGCTTACATGAGAGGGCATGATCAGCGTGGCAGTACCGATCGTGGTATACATGTTGGTGATCAAAGAGAGCCTGACACATGGGACGATTTCAGTGTGAATGGGCTGCTCCAGTATGGGCGGAAAGATAGAATTGGTTTTGATGCTGAAATCGGATATAACACCAGAAGTTACGATGATTTTATTTATGAGGAGAAAATGGATGACAAAAATCAGACGGATCTTACAGGTAGGGCGTATTACCGGATTCTACCCAAAACCCGTCTGTTCTTTGAAGCCAGTTACAGCATGATAAAATACCAAAACCCCAACCCCGATGCGCGGTCGGACAGTGATGTGTCCAATTATTCTGTGGGTGCAACGTGGACTGCCACTGCCAAAACGAAGGGAACGGTTCAAGTGGGGTATTTGACGAAAGAATTTGATTCTTCTTCAGATAATTTTGAAAAATTTACCGGTACCAGTTGGCAAATTGGCGTAGACTGGAACCCGATGCCTCGTTCAACTGTGAATTTTTACACGGGTAGATATACCAACGATACCACAGGTATCCATTCAGGGGGTTTACAGGACACCCAAGATTTTTCTGTGAATTGGACGCATAACTGGAGGCCGCGTTTATCCACGAAGGCTGGTTTCTATTGGGCTCAAACAGACTATCCTGGTGGCCTCAGAAAACAGATCGGGTTAGCGGAACGCTCAGATGATACCTTTAACTTTGACCTTGGAGTCAATTATCAATTGCTGAGATGGGGGAATCTCACGGCGGGTCTCACAGCCGGCGTGAGCTTTACGGAAAGAGACTCAAACCTTGACAGTGATGACTATGATCAGCAGATCTACTATATCACGTTCCAAGCGGCTTTTAAGTGATCTGAACGATATACTATTTCTTTGGTAGGAGTCCAAGATTTATCTTGGACTCCTATTTCTTTCGCAAAAAGAGTGGAGAACATTGATGAAACTGAAAATTTTGTTTTTAACACTACTTTTTCCCTTGATAAGTAGTTGTTCCACCGTGCAAGAGGACTCTGAAAAAGAACCCTTGCCTGAAGAACAAACACAAACGATTGAGACAGAATTATGGGAAGAACCCCTAGAAGCCCCAAACGAACCGACTCAAGTCCAACAAGCACCAGAAGAAGTACATGAAAACATAGTTCCAGAGCGTAACCCTGATGAAATATTATCAAGCTATCGCATAGGCAAGGGAGACAATATTAGTATCAAGGTTTTTGGAGAACCAGATTTCAGTGTCACAGCTAGGTTAAGCAGGGAAGGCAGCATTTCTTATCCATTTCTAAGAGAATTAGAACTTGCGGGTTTAACCGTCAGCCAAATAGAACAAAAAATTACCAATGGCCTCAAGGGTGACTATCTAGTAGATCCCAAAGTGACGGTCACCGTGTTGGAATATCGCCAACTCTTTGTGAATGGCCAAGTCAATGGTCCAGGCGGTTATGCGTTTGAACCAGGCATGACAGTCAATAAAGCCATTACTTTGGCGGGGGGGTTCGCGGAGAGTGCTTCACGCGATGAAATCTTCGTTATCCGTGACGGGAGCAAAACGGCGACACCCGAACCTGCTAAGCTTGATACTTATCTTGGCCCAGGGGACATTCTTATTGTCAAGGAATACCAAAAATACTATATCAATGGTGCCATTAACAGTCCTGGGAGTTATGGATTTGTTCCAAATCTGACCGTTGAAAAGGCCATATCAATAGCTGGTGGACTCGGTCAATATGCTAATAGCTGGAGTAAAATTTATATTATTCGTGAGGGAGACGGAACGCAAACACCTACTCGCGTCGATATGAAGACTGCAGTCTACCCAGGGGACATTATCAAGATTGAAGAAAGCCCTTTCTAACTTAGGAAAAAAGGATGGAAAAAGATACACCCGAACTGAATGACAGATTGACAAGTCAAACCGACGAAGCTGAAATTGATCTGCGAGTTTTCTGGCATATCTTCACTAAACACAAGTGGACAATTTTACTACTCACATTACTGATTGGTATATTGACCACTTTAGTGGTCTTTTCACTACAACCCATATACCGCTCGACGGCTGTGTTGCTCATAGAAACTGACAGTGCCAAGGTGATTTCCATTGAAGAAATTTATGGAATCGATTCCTTCGGAAAGGAATATTACCAAACACAATTACAAATCCTAAAATCTTGGACTTTAGTGGAAAAGGTTGTCAAAAAGCTCAACTTAGTCTCTCATCGGATATACAATCAGAGAGAACAAGAGAAAGGGTTCTCCCTTAGTAATTGGCTTCCAAGTTCGTCACCAAAAAAGCCACCGACTGCCGAAAAAAAACGTGAGGGAGTCATCGCTTCCGTGAGAGAACAATTAACTATTATGCCGATACGGAACAGTCGATTAGTGACAATTAGCTTTGACTCTCCTGATGCACAATTGGCAGCCAAAGTGCCCAATACCTTGATTGATCTCTATATTGAAAGCGATCTCGAAGCCAAACTGGAAATGACTAATAAGGCAGCCTCCTGGTTGACAGAACGACTAGACGGGCTGCGCCAAAATCTGAGCAAATCTGAGAAAGTACTCCAAGAATATATGGAGCGCAAAAATCTCATCAATGTCGAGGGTGTCAAAAGTGTTGCCGCAAAACAAATTGAAGAAACGGCCTCCAACCTGGTCAAAGCCCGCCAGGCTTTTGCCCAAGCGAACAGCATGTACCGGCAAGTACGCGCACTCCGTGGTAAAAGCAGCGAAGCCTTTGAATCTATTCCAGCAGTTCTCAATAATCCGCTGGTACAGAGCCTAAAACAAGCAGAACTGGATGCTGAGAGAAAAGTATCTGAACTGTCTGAGCGTTATGGGCAAAGACATCCTAAGATGTCGGCTGCCCATTCTGATCTCGAAAAAGCAAAAGCCAATACAGCCCGACAAATTCAGCGAGTGGTAGAAGGCATTACCAAAGAATATGAAGTGGCTCTGGCCAATGTGAAGGCGCTAGAACGAGTTCTTGATGAAAATAAGCTTAAAATTAAAGACCTTAACAGAAAAGAATATGAATTAAAGAAACTCGAAAGAGATGTCGCCGTTAACCGTCATCTGTATGACATGTTTCTGACCCGCTTTAAGGAGACCAATGCCTCGGAAAATGTACAATCGTTGCAATCAACAATTGGGCGACTAGTCGATCGGGCCTTAGTAAGCGCCAACCCCTATAAACCTAATAAAAAAATGGTTATAGGTATCAGCTTGCTATTAGGTTTTATCTTCTCGACCATGTTAGCGTTTACCTTGGAATATCTTGATAACACGATAAAAGATGGAGAAGATGTTGAACAGAGATTGGGGATCCCCATGTTAGGCAGCTTGCCGAAACTCAATGTGCCCAAGACAGACGAATTTGCACCGCTGTGGAAGTTTTTAAAAGAACCCAAAACTTCATTTGCGGAAGCTGTACGGACACTCCGTACCGGTGTCATTTTATCTAGCCTTGACAGCCCGCAAAAGATATTCGTTGTGACTTCATCCGTGCCGGGCGAGGGAAAAACCACTTTTTCGAGCAACCAAGCCTTTGCGCTAGGGCAAATGGAAAAAACCTTGCTGATTGATGCGGATATGCGTAGACCCAGTATAGGCAAGGCTTTCGGATTGAGCAAAGCCCCCGGTTTAGCTGAACTGGTGGCTGGAACGCGGAAACTTGATGAATGTATTCATCGTCTGTCAGGGGAAGAGAAAGATAAAAAAGTGAATCTTCATGTGATTCCCAGCGGAAAAGTGCCACCTAACCCGTTAGAATTGCTTTCCTCTCCGCGGTTTAAGAATCTTTTAGAAAGCTTATCTAAAGAATATGGGTATATTGTTATCGACAGCGCCCCTACAATGTTGGTCAGTGATGCGTTGGTACTGGCGAAACTAGCCACCAAGGTACTCTATGTGGTTAAGGCAGATGTCACGCCTTATCAAGTGGTGCAAGACAACCTAAAACGTCTGCGTCGTGTCGATGCCCCCGTGGATAGTATTGTTTTAAATCAGGTACAGACTCAGAAGTCCTCTAAATACTACTACAGTAAATATGGCTACTATAAGAATTATTATAAGAGCTATTATGGTGGTGGACATGGGTATTACAGCGACGCGACTTAGACGAGCGGATAGACAATGAACGTCCCACAACTCAAGCAAGCGATGCTAGTTGGCTTAATATGCATCGACATCTGGCTGATTTATCTCGCCGCATCATGGGGGGTAGCCGATTTAGTCGCTAAACAAGCCAGCTACGACATGCAACAATGGGAAAAACAAAACATAGTCAAAACCGACACCTGGCAAACAACCATCGCCACTCTCAGAGTGGCACAGTTCTTTGAACCACATCATCCAGACTTTTTGGAAGAAATGGGTAAAGCGAACTACTGGTTGTTTAGTTCTGGTACAATAACTGCCGCTGAAAAATTCATGGCGCTTACCCAAGCCTTGGATTATTATCTGAAGGCGGCAGAGCAAAAACCTGTCTCCGCCGATACCTGGGCCAATATTGCCATACTGAAATCTCGCTTAAGGCAATACGACGCACAATTTATAACGGCACTAGAAAATGCGACTTTCTTAGGGCCGTGGGAACCCTTTGTACAACGAGCGATAGCGGATATTGGCTTAGCCGCGTGGTATAGACTACCCAAACAGATAGTGGAAAAAGGACGAGCCATTATATTTGCGACGGTTCAACGAGGGATGTTTAGGCAAGCTAAGCTGATGACTACACTCATCAAAAAACACGGGCGAGAGTATGTGATCTGTGTGTACAGTCGGAAAACATCTGGAGAAAAAAACGATGAAAAAACCAATGATAAGATGGTTAGGGGTAGGAGTATTGTGTGCGATGCTTTCAGTCGCACAAGCCACTATCCAAGAAGACCTTGAGGCAGGATTGTCACCGCTGGAAGCGGTCCAAAATGCCTTGGAAGAAGGAATACCGGCGGAGGAGATAGCCCTTCTGTTATTGGATGCAGGATATGATCCTACCAGTACAGCGGAATTGGTAGTTAACGCTGCTCCGCAGAATGCCGCCC
Organism: Pseudomonadota bacterium; assembly: GCA_039714115.1. Lineage (GTDB taxonomy): Bacteria > Pseudomonadota > Gammaproteobacteria > Beggiatoales > Beggiatoaceae > Thiomargarita. The sequence continues at coordinate 13,620 of JBDLJY010000053.1, forward strand.
TGATTTGTACCCGAATCGTGCAAACAGCAAAAACAGAGGAAAAACTGGTTGGTGAGATAGCCGCTGCCTGCACACGAGCAGCGCCGGCGGACGCTGCGGCAGAAATTGCCGCTGCCGTGAGTGAAGTCGCGCCGGAAAACGCCGCAGAAATTGCCGCTGCCGTGAGTGAAGTCGCGCCGGAAAACGCCGCAGAAATTGCCGCTGCCGTGACCCAAGTCATGCCGGAAAACGCCGCTGAAATTGCCGCTGCCGTGACCCAAGTCGCGCCAGATGCCGCCGCTGAAATTGTCGCTGCCGTGAGTAAAGTCGCGCCAGATACCGTTGAGGACATAGACGAAGCCACGGAAACGGTCTTAGCGCCTCCCAGCACACCTAGTACTATTATTGCCGCCATACAGCAAGAGACGCCAGCAATAGAAGGTGAAGTCGATGGTCATTCCAATATAGCTGGCTTAATAGATACCGGCGAAAAAACGCCAGATGGCCAAACCATCTTCATAGTAACCGATCCAATAAGAGGCGAAATCACAGATGACAGGGTTATTGAAAATGATGCGGACGACGAGAGCCTGATAATCGTTGATGACAATAACAATACGACTGACGAACGCATTGATATAATTGGTAACCTGCCCGAAGTCGTACCCAGTCCAAGTTAATGAATCATAAATTTTAGGGTAGGGGTTTTGGAGTCAATGCCATTAAAAAAAGACCTGCCAGGTATCCAAAACCCATGACGTTGTAAATTCAAGGAAAAATTAACCTGACAGGTTTTTGACACCTGTCAGGTTTGTCGCCACATTTAGCCTGTTTCTTGATAGTCACCTAACCTATAGTATTCTATAGTACGGGGCTAACAGAGGGCTGGAATTTCCAGCAGAAGTTAGACAGGTGAATCACACCCTTGATGCCTTGCAAACCAGCAAAGGCTAGAAAATTCTTAAGGGATGGAAAGGCTAAGCCGGTCAAGCGTGTTCCTTTTACAATCCAGTTAACCTGGGATTGTGAAGAGAACCTTCAACCTATAACAATAGGAATAGACAAGGGCAGCAAAATAACCGGTTATAGTGCTATAGCCAATGGTGAAATTTTAATATCTGGATATATTAACCACCGGACAGATGTGACAAAAAATCTGAAAACGAGGGCAGCTAACCGTCGGCAACGAAGGAATAGGCTATGGTATAGGCCACCAAGGTTTGATAACCGAGCCTCAAGCAAGCGCAGCGGTCGGCTTCCTCCTTCAATCAAAGCAAATGCGGATGAAATCATAAGGGTAATTAACAAACTGCCATTGCCCATTACATCGATCATTATTGAAGACGTTTTGATTGACATAGCTAGGTTAAACGATCCTGAGCTGAAAGGATCGGCATACCAAAAATCCAATAGGTTGCATGAAAACTTACGTCTCGCTACACTCCTACGTGATGACTTTTGCTGCCAACAATGCGGTGTCAAAAATACCCGTTTGGAAGCACATCATATCAAGTTGACCTCTGAGGGACCATCAATAACTTGATAACACTTTGTTCAAAATGTCATAGCAAAGTTCATTCTGGGAAAATCCAATTAAAGGCCAAGGGTGTTTCAGGATTTAAAGATAAAATTGCACAAAGAACAATGCAAGGTAAACATTATTTATACTCTTCTTTAAATCAAAAATACTGTTTGGATCGGGTATATGGTTATCAAACAGCAGAATTCAGGAAAGAGATTGGTCTGCCGAAAGACCATGATTCCGATGCTTTAGCTATAGCGACTTTGGGTACTGGTGAACTTATAAGCTTTCATCGGGATAATTTTTATCATATCAATTTCCGACCCGTGCAAACACGGCGAAGATACCATGACCTACCCGCAAGGGGGCGTGGTAGGGTTAAATATCAGATGAATGAAAGTTCCGGTGGATTTAGGAAAGGGGATATTGTTTTAGTTAAAGACAGATATGTGAAACAAGTGAATTCTATCTATTCAACCGGTGCTTTAGCATTTAAAAGAGTTAAAGGAGAACCTGGCAGATTGATGCCAAAGAATTGCCGGCTACTTGAGCGTCATAGTTCAATAGTATTTTCTTCTATTTAATACCATTAAATACCATTAAATAATTGAATGGATACAATACCTTGAAACAGGCTTTTTTTTTAGGCGAATAAAGAAACGCCTCGACAGACATAGGAACGCTAGTGACAACCAAGAAAAAAGCCTTAATAACAGGCATTACCGGACAAGATGGAGGCTACTTAGCAGAATTTCTGCTAGAAAAAGCTTATGAAGTACACGGCATCAAACGCCGTGCCTCATCCTTTAATACCAATCGCATTGACCATCTTTATCAAGATCCGCATGAACAAGAGCGGAACTTTATCCTGCACTATGGTGATCTGACAGATTCCACCAATCTAATCCGTATCATCCAACAAGTGCAGCCTGACGAAATTTACAATTTGGCGGCACAAAGCCATGTCGCCGTCTCCTTTGAAACACCAGAATACACCGCCAATGCTGACGCATTGGGCACTCTCCGCATCCTTGAAGCCATTCGTATCCTTGGACTAGAAAAGAAAACCCGCTTTTATCAAGCCTCTACCTCCGAATTGTTTGGCAAAGTGCAAGAAATTCCACAAAAGGAAACCACCCCCTTTTATCCGCGCTCGCCGTATGCCGCCGCTAAATTATATGCCTATTGGATTACCGTTAACTATCGAGAAGCTTATGGAATCTATGGATGTAATGGCATACTTTTTAACCACGAAAGTGCCCTGCGAGGGGAAACCTTTGTTACCCGTAAAATCACCCGCGCCTTGGCACGTATCAAACTTGGCTTACAAGAACGACTCTATCTAGGCAATCTCGATGCCAAACGTGACTGGGGACATGCCCGTGACTATGTTCAAATGCAATGGCTGATGCTACAACAAGATGAGCCTGAAGACTATGTGATTGCAACGGGCAAGCAATACTCGGTGCGAGATTTTGTACAAGCCGCCTGTCAGCACTTGGATATATCTATCCAATGGCAAGGAACCGGGATAGATGAAAAAGGCTACGATGAAAAGACAGGAAAAAACCTCGTCAGCATCGATCCGAGATACTTTCGACCCACCGAAGTAGAAACCTTGCTCGGTGATCCGACTAAGGCTAAGGAAAAATTAGGCTGGGAACCGAGTATCTCTTTTGAACAATTAGTTGAGGAGATGGTAACGGAAGACCTTAAATTGGCTGAACAAGATGCCCTTCTTCAGCACGAAGGTTTTAAAACATTCAAGTACCATGAATAATAACGCACATATTTACATTGCCGGACATCAGGGTTTGGTCGGTGCCGCTATTCAGCGACAGTTAGAGGGTTATAAACATTTATTGTTACGCACTCACCGTGAATTGGATCTCACTCAACAAAGCGCTGTGATGGATTTTTTTCAGATCGAGCACCCCGAATATGTATTTTTAGCGGCTGCCAAGGTTGGGGGAATTCAGGCAAATAAAACTTATCCTGCTGATTTTATTAGAGATAATTTGCATATACAAACTAATATTATTGATGCTGCCTATCGGACGGGAGTGAAAAAGTTATTATTTCTGGGCTCCTCCTGCATCTACCCGAAATTGGCACCACAACCTATGAAGGAAGAATATCTCCTCACTGGCCCCTTAGAGCCGACCAATGAATGGTATGCCATCGCCAAAATAGCGGGCATAAAAATGTGTCAAGCCTACCGAAAACAGTACGGTTTCAATGCCATCTCCCTGATGCCGACTAATCTTTATGGCCCTGGGGATAATTTTAATCTTGAAAATTCTCACGTTTTACCCGCCTTGATTCGTAAATTCCACGAAGCCAAGGTGCGCGGAGATGCTTCCGTCGTGGTTTGGGGGACGGGCAAGCCACGCCGAGAATTTTTGCATGTTGACGATCTTGCCAATGCAGCAGAATTTCTTATGGGACATTATGACAGCGAAGAAATGGTCAACGTAGGCGTTGGTGAAGATGTGACTATTCTGGAACTCGCAGAGAAAGTGAAGGAAGTTGTAGAATATCAGGGCTCAATCACTTTTGACACTTCAAAGCCTGATGGGACGCCTCAAAAATTACTCGATGTATCACGTCTCAACGCGCTTGGTTGGCGGGCAAAGATTTCGCTGCGAGAAGGTATTGAATCAACTTATCGTTGGTTTTTGGAAAATCAAGAGTTGATGAGGGATAAATAATTTTGGAGTCCAAGATTTATCTTGGACGTCCAAATCTATTTTATAAAAAATGTTTTTCCTTTCAGGGCATAATACATCATCAAAGTATTTCCTTTGATGATTTTTTTTAGTCTATTTTCACCAGGATTAATAGGTTCCATTAAGGTATCAGCCCATAAAGCCTGAATAAGCTTTCTAAACAGGTTATAATCTGGGGAACTTCTCTTTGAAGGATGAACCTTTAAAAGAGTAGCAATCAAGCTTCTATTATTGAATGGGGAAATCTCTTCTATTGCTATATCTTGCTCAAAGGGAGTAAGTGCTCCCCAGTTTCCCATTCTTTGTTCCCAATAGAATAGATCAAAAACTGGAATATCAAATTTTTTTAAATATTCAGTGGCATCAATAAGCCACTCTTTTAACTCCATTTTGACAAATTCATTTTCTTGTGGGTATTCTGAAAATGAGAGTAACATTTCCAAACTGATTTTTTTGCTTGTATAACCATAAAAACATCGTGCTATTTCAGCACCATTTCCATTAACATTTATGAGGTTTGGGCTAGTATTGCTATCATAGTGATATTGGATATTAGCTGTTTTTGGCAAGAATCTTGGAAATATGTGTTCTTCATTATACAAGCTTAGAAAATCATTTCTCAGTTGACTTGGTTTTATTATTTCAAATCTTAAATCTAACGGCTTACTGAGCTTGTTAGGTACCCATACGTCTGGTGATTTTAAATCATCCCACATATTGAATACATAGAAGCGGATATTATCTTTAACTTCTTTAGAGGCGGCAAGCAATATCCGACTATCCCAACCTGCTGTTAAAGCTTGCACCAGATTATATCTGTTGACTAAGGCAGCAAACGTGCCTTTCAATATAGAAGCTGCATAATCTATTATATCTTTCTCATCTAATATGTTTGTATACAAATCGAGTCTTTTAAGCTCTTTTTTGTTTAAATCTAAATAGTGATTAGGCAGTAGTTTGCCTAAACGATCGTCTATACATTTGTCCCCATACCATAATGACTCATTTTTTTTATATTGAGGTAGATTGATTAAGTCTCTTTTGAGAGGATTTATTTGAAGCTCATAGTCATAAAAATCTAAAAACATTTTGGGAGAAGAGGTGAGAATAGTGTCACCCTCTGATAACTTGAAATAACATTGCCTCAGACAGCAAGCATCCCCCACAACAATAAAAGAAGTCTCATTTTTATAAAATAGGATATATCTGCCAGAAAGCGCCTGAATATCCTTCAAAAAGAGTTCCTGAGTTTTGCAGTTTTTAGCAAGAGCAGTCACAATGTCATCATTGCTATCGGCAGGTTTCAGTGGGTTTAATATATATCCGATTAGATAAACTTCCGTTGAGAAATCTTGGGCACTTGATGTAGACAGCGGAAAGCCTGAGTAAATATATAAACCATTCAAAAATTGAACTGGCTTAATATTATGAAAATTTGATTGGTTTTTTGTTGTAACAAGATATTGATTTCTATACATTTAACTAATCCTCTGAATCTAGTTCGTAGTAGGCGATAAATCGCCTACTACGAACTTAGCATCCATCTCGTGCCGGGTTCGTAGTAGGCGTATATACACTTCGATCTTTTGGGCACACATATTCCCATTGCCACCCGCATTCACTACCTCGTCAATAATTTCTAAACCACATTCTTGTTTAGCCCAATTTTTAAAGGAGCCACTTTCAATTAATTTTTTATCTGAAATCCCTTCTACTACAAAACCAACCCTCACCACGGTAAACCTCCCCCAAGCAAATTGGACAGCCAAGCTTCATCCACACCCAAAGGAGCCAAGTCCTGTTGTTGTAATCGACCACAGTTAGCCGCTTTCACTTGCGTTATGCCATTTTTTTTGTCTGTTAGCCACAGCTCATCAAGCTGTAACTGGCGCACAACAGATTCACTATGGGTAGTCATCCAAATTGGATTTGAAATAGAAGCTTGTGTACGGATAAAATCAATAAATTCAAAAATTGCTTGAGGGTGCAAACCGCGTTCTGGCTCTTCAATCAAAGTCAAGCCATATTCACTGGGCGTATCCAAAACGGCCACCAACAGGCAAAGTGCGTAAATGGTTCCCTCAGACATCATCGGCGCTGGAAAGGGTTTATCTGTACCATGCTCTTTGAATAAAATCGCGGTGCCACCATTCAACGGTTGCCGCTCAGTTTTGATTTGCTGAATACCGGGAACCACCGTTTCCATCCATTCCAAAATTGTTTCCCGCAAATCATCATTTTGTTCCAAACGGCGAAGTACACTAGGCAGGTTGTGACCGTTGTATGTTAATAATGAAGAATCTTGTTCAAATTGAGCCAGGGCTCTTTTTGGCTCAAGACGATATAAGCGGAAATTGCTCAGCCATTTGATTAAAAATGTTTCTGAAAATAAATGAAGTCCAGAATAATTGGCAGAAAAACCGTCTATGGGTGTTTTGGTTTCACCACTATTTAGGTAAGGCGATTGGCCTGTTTTTCGCTCAAACAATAGATTAGAATTCAACAATATTCTTTCTTCAATTTCGGGTTTATCAGAAAAACTCTGTAAACCTAAACAATACCACCAATTTTCATTTAACGCTGGCAAAGAGTATTTAATCTCAAATTCAAATCGCTGCTCTGGGTGTCGTGAATGAATATTTTCAAATCCGCCATGCCCACGAAGGGCATCTGTTAGCCCGACGCGAATCAAACGACTAACAAAATCAAGCGCATCAAAAAAATTGCTTTTACCGCTACCATTGGCACCCGCAAACACGGAAAAATTATTGATATTTCTTAACTCTAAGGAATCAATACTTTTGAAATGAGATATTTTCAAATATTGAATACCCGATTTTTTCATGTTGTCACCTTAAAATTATTCTCTCATTCCCACGCTCCGTGTCAATGCCATTAAGTTAAGGTAGGCGATAAATCGCCTACTACGAACTTAGCATTCTCCTTTTATCGTTCCGACGCGGAGCGTCGAGATAAACCCGTTCCGCCGAATAGTCTAACAAGTCAAAATCCATAATACTATTGATTAACCATTAAAGTACCCATTTGAGGCATCCAATGAGGTTCAACATTCGCTAACTTTGCGACGTTTTTGGACCATGTTAGCTCATTATCACGGACAATTGCTGAATCGTTCCAAATTGGGTCAATCACTGGGCGTTAGCCATCCGACGATTTAAAAATGTCTGGACATCATGGCACAGCGTATCCACCCTACATGTATGGTTTTATGCTTGATCCTTCGGAGCAAAGGGACAGGGTAACCATAAAGGATTGCCCCTACCTAATGGCATTGATCCGGTGAGGAGCTTGATCTTGTCCTTGAACGGGGACGTAGGCGACTTGCTTTTGAGTTTAAAGCCTCAGTCGCACCCTTTGAAATTGCGGTTTCTAAAATTATTCAATAGTTTGGTGGACTCAAGTCTGCACCAATTTTAAACTTTTCAGCGATATAACCAACCCTATCGACAATATCAGACACATTGCTGATGTAATAATTCCTTTCCTCAACATGCAAGAAAGCGTTTTCCAGCAAAAAAAACTCCCAAACCTCACCATCGGTTATGATTCCATATACTTTGTTCTGCTTAAACTTTTTTGAAGTCGCATACATTTCAGCTAAACACTGACCTAAACCATCAGATAAATTACTTTTCTTAACTTCAACAACTGAGATAATAGGTGAAATAAAATCAACATCATCAAGACTTAAAGCACAATCATATTTTCCGTTTAACTGGTACGGCAGGTTTGGTGTTTCTTCTTGGCTAATATCTACTTGCGGTTCAAAGAATATTCCTAAATCGTAAACGTCACTTGCTTTCCACAAAATATGCGACACTAACAGACAGACTTCCCCTTGTTGCTTCGTTATCTTATTTTGACAAGTTAATACGGGAATTCATCTTTTCGACTGTTGTTTGCAAAGTCTGATAATCCCTACCACTCAGTTTAAAACCGTCAAACAAGTTTCCGTTTTTCAGTACTTTGACATTAAAAATAGCTTTCAATTCAGCCATTGAGTATTTTCTATATTCACTAAATGCCATTGTATTGCTCCTGAGTTAAAATAACAACGGGTTAATTGCAGATCGTAGGTTAGCATACCGACTTTTTTGGATCATTACAAGTGTTTTTTCATCAGGAATACGCGGAGCGCTCATCGACACAAGTTTTTTGGTATCAAAAAAATCCTATTTTTTCAAAAAATAGGATTTTTATGTCGCCTTAAAGCCAGATCATCTGTCAATACTGGTAGAGAAAAATTGCTATCTTGGGCAAGGCTAAAATTTGCTCGTGATCAACAGGGCATGTAACGACATTGGCTTTTATACTTAGTTGATTCGCTTTCAAACCATACGCTTCTAACTCTGATGCGACTAAATCTGGTAACTTGATTTGTTCAAAAAGTTCTAATACGAGCAATTTATTGATTTCATTAAGGTGTAAAACAGGACCCGTGTCAGTGAACACTTCAGTCATCTTTTAACCCCCATTCCACATCACGCTTCAAGGCTTCACGTTGATACTCAACTTCTTTTAAAGTAGCTGTATCAAGCGTTTTTAATGCCTGTTCACGAGAGATACCACCCAATAAATAAGCCTCTATCACCGACTCTTGATAAATCAGTTGTATTCCTTTGCTAATTGCTTGAGCTAGTATAGTTGCCTCATTAACCCCCCCGTTGTGTGACAACAAAAGACAGTTGTTCGGCTAAAGCAACATTTTGCATAATTTTTCTCCTCTTTGATGATTTTTTTTTTAACCAGTATGGTTTAAAATAGAAACGACTAAAGGACTATAAACGGATTTAAGAAATTGCTCTCTCTTATCCGTTTTTTTCGCGTTGTACTATTTTATCGTTCCCACGCTCAACGTCGAGTCGCCACTTCCGGCAAATGTTCCAACTCATAAACCCGTTCCGCCGAATAACCTAACAACTCAAAATCCAAAATACCATGAGTCGTATGACATTCATCGCACTGTCGCCCCGTTTTTTCAATGCCATGATTAACCATTAAAGTACCCATTTGACGCATCCAATGAGGTTCAACATTCACCAACTTGCCATCAACCAACGGATAATCCGTTTTCCAACCCTCCAAAACACCGAAATAAGACATAAATTCATCCATCATGTATAACTTAAACGGTGTTTCATACATGCGTTTGACAATGGGATTTTGAATAGCGATTTTAACCGATTCTATCGCATTGCCCGTCTCATAATAACTCGGATAATCAAAAGGCAAAATCATCGCGCCAAAAGGTCCTTGATTTCCCATGTCTTCATACATCATGGCATTAAATAACTTAAACGGATAGATTCTACTTTTCCCTTGATTCATAACCGGGCGCAACTTTTCTTGAATCATTTCGCCGCGTTTTTCTAGCATTGCCGGAGAAAGCTGAGTTAAGGGTTTGATCGCGGCTTCGACATATTTTTCTACATCGATATCGGCATAGATTTTTTTCAGTTCTATTGCCTTAGCACGTACCGCCGCAATCACCTCCGGATCATCCATGATTTGTCGCATCAATGGATTATACGCATTTGACTGATTCGGATTATTGCCCAAAGCGTTAGCAAGAAATGTACCATTGCCATTCAGCCATAAGTAAATAAAACCCTTTCCCACTTCCCCAGATAAATAAATATCAGTCGGCAGAAAAACACCCTCTTCTTCATCCCAAGTCGGATGCACCCAGTCTCTTAAAACCACATTATTATCTTGCAAATGGGTAATATGGCAAGTTTCACAAGCCAGCCTAGCGATATGTCCGTTCAATATGGCTTGATCTTTGGAGCGGGTGTGTGGCGTTGTCGTATGGCAAGTTTCACAGGACACCGTTTTGTCCGCTAAATCATTGGCAACTAAATCAACACCTAAGCGCCCACGAGGGATTTTATGCCCCTCTGGCACATGGCAATCCGTGCAAATCAACCCAGCGGCAGCATGTACATCATCCTCAGCACTGAACGGATTACCCCGCTTAGCCCCTTTGTGCAACAAGCGCCTATTTTTATACCCCAATGATTTTGCCGCCACATTATATTGATAAGCATCACCCCCCATATTGTGCTGATGGCAGTTCAAACAATTTTTATCAGTGGCTCTACCAACACTCAAGGCAGCTTTCATGCTACGATCTTGGTTCCAACGCCGCCCATACGCATCTTCAATGACATAACGCTGATTCATATCATATTTGGCAGCGTGACAAATCAGGCAATCAATACCTTGCTTGGCTTCTTTGGGCACATCACCCACTGGCATCATTTTTTCAGTAGCGGGGTGATAATTTCCACCGATATGACACTGTCCACACCCTTCACTGCGTATCTCAACATGACCGTGGGAAGGCTTGGATTTGATTAGCTCCGCCCAGCCCGTCCAAGAAAAACTGCCCGGAATACCACAAGCGCGATTAATTTTACCGACAGGGATAGCTCGTCCCTGATTGACTTGGCGACCGTCATAACCATAAGTTGAAAAGCCAGAAGATGAACTTTGAAACTTAAAATGCACTGAATTGACAATATCATCCAAAGTATTCACCGTCGAACTTGTACCGTCGGCATGATGTACCTTGATGGTTTTATGGCATTGCAAACAAGTTTTTGGCCCTTCATATTGGCGGATAGCCGCATCACGAAAATACTTAATATGTTTAAAATCAGTTTGCCTTAGAAAAGAAGGCGTATTCATCAACATATTCATTTTGAGCTGACGGCTCAAATCATTTTCTTCATCAGCAACGAATTCAGCCGCTTTATCATAACGCGCCTGATAGGTTAATTCATGTACCAAGGCTTCAAATTCGGTATCGCTGAGTTTTTGACTGCTATCATAGCTGAGTTCGACATTGACTACGCCGGTATAAGATTCAAACAGCACTGGATAGACGAATTTATAAAAAAACACACTCAAAATCAGCAATAGGAATAACACGGAGATGAGTTTGCCGTTAATCATAGTCTTTCTCCTTGTGCCAACCCGTTAGCATTGCCCGCAAATTAGTGAAAACTGTTTCACCGGTAGTGATAATATATATATGTGCCACCATAAACAGGACAAGCAAATAAGCCACCACTAAATGAGTTATGGCAATCACCCAGAGATTGCCCATATAGCCTAGAAAAAACAGTCCACTGACTATCAAAATAGGCATTAAGCCATACATGACACCAATATAGCTTAATTGTTGCAAGGTATTAAATTTCATATCTGCTGAAACGTGGAAGGGGTGAGGATCGCCTCTGAAAATACCAATGGCGTAATAATGCGACTGCTTAATTAAGCGCCCTATCAACCCTTTAAATCTGAGCCGGTAATGTTTGCCATTATCGCTGACAAAATTTCCGATAAAAAATACTAACCAAGCGAGAGTCAACATAATACCTGCTGTATTATGGACTAATATTGCCGTCTCAAAAGCTAAAAAGTTGTTGCCATAATGCAAACTGGCACCGGAAATTATCAAGATGATAAACAACAAAGCATTAGTCCAGTGCCATAAGCGTATCCATAGAGGGTATAAATAAAATTGTTTCATTTTTTGTGACTCCGCGCCTTGGTAGCCAAAAAACGTCCCAAGCCATGTGCAAACAAACCGCATATCGTCAAAACCAATATGATCAAACTCCAACGATCAATAGTCTCATTACGGCTCATACCGATAATATAGGCATTATTAAAAACCGCTTTGTTAAACCAGCCGGTTTTTTGCAAGTCTTCTTGTGAACGATACTTATATAGGCGAGAGAGCAAAGTCGCCTCTTTAGAGTGACACTCTACACAATTTTTGACACTCTCTTTTGCCGGTAAAATCTTGTGAGAAAAATGACATTCTATGCAGCGTATTGAACGCCAATGTAATGTCTGATTGGGCAACCATTGGTGACTGATGAGCAGCGATGCATGGCAATTTAAGCAAATCTCATTATCGTAACGAACAATCTCGCTTATATCCTCTCCCACACGGGAAACCTTGAATTGGTGGGGATCATGGCAAGAAAAACAGCTAAATTCTGTTGGAAACTGTATCGCATGAATACTGTTTTTAAATGCTTGCTCAATCTCGGTAAACCGGTAAGGGGTAAATTTAGGATCATCCTTATGACAATCCAGACAATATAAATTTTCCGAATTGTCAGGATGCGGATAATGACTATAATCAGCCGTATGACAAGTGGTACATTCCAAACGCTTGTGATTGGATTGCCGATATTGCTGGGGATTGACATATAAATTGACTACTTTACCCGTGATAGTGTCACGGTAAGCCAATGTTTCCATGCCATGGCAACGCAGGCAATAGGCTGTCGATTTTGTTTTCGCATTTTGGTTGGCAAAGCCGGCTTGAACGGCTGTTAATAAAATAAGAAATGCGGTTATTCTTATATAATTTTTCATTTGTCAAAATTTGGAGTTGATTTAAAGAAGTCCAAGATAAATCTTGGACTCCGACAAAAATCTTTATACGTCAGGCAGATTTTATCATATAAGTTATCATAATTTATTCAAGAGATGCCCTTAATCATCACAATTGTACGTTGTGATAACGAGAGTGTACGATTGAAGACAATGCCATTAAGTTAAGAGATATTGTAGGGTGGGCAACGTGTTTTTGTTGCCCACCAGCCCCCGACAAGGTAAACTTTTCATTTGTACCTACTTATAAGGAGAAAGCGAAATGATTTTTGCAAACCTCTGTCAACGCTGTGAACAAGCACGGCGGCAGATAATGGCAACTCTACTACTGATATTACTCAGCTTTGGCGTTTTCTCAGCCAGCAATGACAATGTGCAAACTGATCAGCGCGGCAAAGTTATTAGGCCGATACATGAACAAACCCATCCCAATCAGCGGGT
>JBDLJY010000054.1:0-26716 GCA_039714115.1 Pseudomonadota bacterium
ATCGCCTCTAAAAGATGTTGAAAAGCAATTTTGACTGTGCCCTCATGGGCTTGCCCTAAGCGCTCAAATTCTTTGAGTTCTTTATAGTAGGCTTGGAGGGGTTTTTGTTTTGGGGTGATTTTAAACAGGTTTTTTTTGTGCATTTTAATCCGTTTATTCCGTTAATCCGCTGTACTATATTCAAGGCTTTCGTCCAAAATAAATTTTGGACTCCTAAACGATCCCTCCAAAACTGTGATAATCTTTATTTAGGGATGCCGTCCAAGTTTTACAACCCTAGTACAGCGGATTGACGGAAAGAACGGATAAACATTGTGAAAATAAAAATGGGGCTTAGGCGTTTTAATGGCTATTTGAAAGCTTGTCCCGACGGAGGAGGGATCTGGGTAAAATGATAGAAGTCAATAAAAATGGGGCTTGATCGTTTTGAGGGTTTTATTCGTTGTTGAACATTAGTTGTACTGATCAACGGATTAGAAATCCTATTTTTTCAAAAAATAGGATTTCTTGATCGACGTTAAGAGGTAGGTGAAAACACACCAGACTTGCTTTAGTCTGTTAATATTAAACTTAATAAATCACGAAAGTCTTTAGGAATACCTCGCTCTTTTAAAATACGAGCTAATTCAGATTTGTGGTTATTTAGTTGGATATTAACCTTAGTCTGTTTTTTTAATTCACGATTAAATTGGGTGGCAAAGTATCCTTTGGCACTTGCAAATTTTAGAGGTTCATTTATGAGCTCTTTTTTAAACTCCGAAAACTTGGACAATATTTTTTCTTTTTCAGGATTTTTGTTCAATTTATGAACAAGTCTATTTTCAACGTATTCGCAATAAATCGAGTCTTCTAAAAATTTTTCAGAAGAATCAAAATGACGGATGGTTAAATTGGCGGCCGCTATATCTGTTAAACAGGTTAAAATTGGCTTAATGACTTCTGTTTCAAAGTGTTCTTTGTCCTGCTTTAGAATAGGTATAAGCTTTTTTTTGTTTATGGATTGCCCTCTTAAAAACTCATATAAAATATCTGGCTCTACAAAATAATTCTCTAAAGTGTAACGTTCAAAAAAAATAAACAACCTACCATCATAACAAGGTTTATTCTTCTCATCTTCGACTTCTTGATCTGTTTTTAAATCTCTATCGATCACGCCAGAAAAACGTTTTTCTTTGGGTAAATGTTGAACAAAATCTTTCAAATACTTTTTTACTTTTTCACAATTACCAGTACCAGTGTCTTCCTGAACATCTGTAAAACCGATATCTATAAAACAGAGTTCCTTCAAATTATCTTCATATAGAATGGTATAAATCACTTCATCGTCGTAACCTTCCACAAAAACGATATTTCTTCTGCCAGCGTTTTCAACCGCGTTTCTGAAAATTTTGCGTAAATCTTTAGGAAGAAAGCTGTATCTATCATCATTAGCAATATTATTAAATTGTAGGTTCATCTTATATAACCAATTCCGTTAAGCTTATAAAACCCTTATCTTCAAAAGCATTCCAAATGATTTCAGAATGAGATGAAACAATAATTTGACAACTTTTATCTTTTTGTAGTTGTTTGAGAAGTCTTATTACTTGTTCTTGAAATTCAGGATGAAGGCTTTGATCAATTTCATCTATTAGAAAAATCGCATTTTTAGACGCTCTTAAATAAAGCTGAGTTGCGATAATCAATAGACTTTCTTCACCTGAACTTAATCGATCAAGCCCATGCTTTTTCCCGTCTTTAGTTTCAACAATAACCTGGAAGTGAACTCTATCTATTCCCTTAATTTTTTTGCCAACGAGAACATGCTTATTAACCCAATCCTTCAAATCGTTAAATTTTTCTGGGTGGGCATAGTCATAAAAAACCAGTGTTTTTTTAAGATCATCTTTGTCAGGAGCATATCTATGAGTTATTTCATATTTCCGTTTTTCTTGAGGAATTGAACTATAGCGGATATCTTGTATTTCCCTATCATGGGCATTAAAAAAATAAACAGAAGGCATATTTACGTCTGTATTTTCCACTTTCTGTATAAGTGGTTTAACAACTTGTTCCTCTTTCCAGTCAATTTTTCTATCAAAAAACCGTTCTGCTTCTCGTATTCCAGTCAATTTTCGGCTCACAATTGGCTCATCCTTATCATCTTCTGGGGTTTTAACGACAGTATTCTCAAAGTTTTTTATCAGACGTTTGATTTCATTTTCTATGATAAAACCTTGTTTTCCAGTATATTTGCTATTTGTTTGGATATTATTTGGGTCTCCCAAAACTAATGATAAAACCTTATCTTCTATTAAAACATCCAATTGTGCAAATTCTGTCCAAGTTAAAACATTAGGTTTTAACCTATCAAAAAAAATGTTTTGCAGGGATAAATCAGGATTGATGAAATTGATGAGGTTGAAAATCAGTTCCATCACAGTCGTTTTACCTGATCCATTAACGCCAGCTAGACAGATTAAATCTTGGGGTTCATCATGATGAGTAAAATCTATTATGGTATTTTTGAATACCCCACTATTATGAATGTACAATCTTAAAAGTTTCATGATACGTCCTAAAAATTGATTGCCAGTAAAAAACGGTGCGTGAGACGCACCCTACGCTTGCTTATTAACGGATTAGAAATCCGATTTTTTGAAAAAATCGGATTTCTTTCCTCGTTCCCACGCTCTGCGTGGGAACGCATGCTAGGACGCTCCGCGTCCTGCAACATTAAAGCATTTTCTGTGCGATGGTAACAGTACGCTCACCCAGCATATTAGTATAGCTCCCCAACTCATTATCGTACCAACCGAAAACAACGGCTTGCGTAACCGGCGCTTCCAGGAAGTGCCCACTATCATGAGTTGCTTGGACGCGCATCATCGCAGTTCGCGTATGGTTTTCACGCGCTTCAATGACCGTCGCGGCTTGCGGAAAGCCAACAATATCGGATGAGACATTTTGTTCTTCAGAATAAATGATGTAGCCTTTATAAGGTCCCTCTGCCGCAGTTTTGTAAATGTTATTGATCTCAGCGCGTCGGATGCTACGATCTGGATCCTCTGCTTGGAGATTGAGAGTCAAAATAACCAATGATCCGGAAGCCGTCGGAATACGCACAGATTCAGCCATAAAACCGATGCCCGACATTTCTGGGATCACTAACTTAAGTGCTTTTGCTGCCCCCGTACTGGTGAGGATAATATTATTCATCACGCTACGGGTTTTCCGTAAATCGCTGGCACCCGCCTTTGGCACTGCATCTAAAACATTCTGGCTAGAAGTCGTCGCATGTATCGTTACCATGGAGGCGGAAAGAATCTCATCCGCTCCCAAATGATCAATCAACGGTTTCATCATGTGAGATAAACATGTCGTGGTGCAGGATGCCGCCGAAACCACTTTATGTTGCCGTAGATCGAAATCTTCATCGTTAATGCCCATCACAGTTGTTATGGCATCGTCTGGCATATTGAGTGCTTTATCTTTGATCTTAAAGGGTGCCGACAAAATCACCACTTCCGCGCCCGCTTCCAAATGTCCTCGTAATGCCCCTTTTGGATTATCGCCGGGCACTGTGGGATCAGTAAAGGCACCAGTGCTATCGACTACCAGTCGCGCTCCATGATCTGACCAAGCAGTGTCTTTGGGATTACGCGCCGAGCGTAAAATTTTGACTTTCACGCCATCAATGGTCATCGTGCCATTGGCTTCATCCAAATTCTCTATCAGCCGAATTGGCCCGTTAACGCCGTAAAGATAGTTGCTAAGGCGGCCATAACTACTATCCTTTTCGATAAAAGTGGCAATATCTTGCAAGCCTTTACCAGAATCGCGGCCAAGGTTGACCACGATTTCGCTAAAAGCCTTACGGGAAATGTGGTGCCACAGCGAGAGTTTGCCTATGCGCCCCATACCATTGATGCCCAATATGCCTAATTCACCATTTTGTGTTGCCAATTTACTTCTCCTATTGAGGTTGAGTACAACGGATTAACGGAATAAACGGATTTTTTTGACCGGTTTGAATTAATCCTGTCAATCTTTTAATCCGTTTAATCCTGTTCAAAAATTATTTTTCAGGCAGCATGCAAACATCTATTTGTTCGGTTGGATGACTGCCCTTTAATACCAAACCAGTACGCCCATCAATACTGATCTCATCGCCAACACTAATCACAGTATTTTTAATAGTACAACGTCCCTCCGCCTCTGAGACAACCATTGCCTCACAGCCAACCACGCAGGTTTTTTGTAAACGGATAGTCACAATGGAAGCGTGAGAAGTTTGCCCACCCCGCGCCGTCAGCAAGCCTTCTGTTGCTGAAATTTCGCTAATATCCTCAGGTACCGTATCTGAACGAATCAGGATCAGTACACTATCTGGATGTTGCTTGCGAAGCTGCTCAATATTTTCTCGGTTAAATACCGCCAAGCCACTTAATGCGCCACCATAAACACCCATGCCACGGGCCAAAGTATTCTGACTGAGTTCTGATGTTTGGCTAAACATGGGCACGTCTTTCTGCTTGCCAGTTACCATGTCCCTTGTCTGTAACAGATATAACGAATCTGCCGATGGTCCTTGAAAAGTAAACTCGATTTCCTGATTATTCCAATGTTCCTCGTAAATCAAGTGACGAGAAAGCTTTAGCAAGGATTGGTAAATTTCCGGAAAGCAAACCTCCAGACTTTGCTCCTTGGGGCGGCCATCCACTTCACTTTGCTCAATGGAAATAGGTAAAGTGGAGATAACCCCACCCACGATATCTTCCCCCTGATTACCCTGCGTATAATCCCCCCACAGCGTGACTCGACTCAAATTGCGACGCGGGTAAGAGGTAAAAACAACGCCGGTGCCAGATTCTTGACTGAGATTGCCGAATACCATAGCCTGAAGCAATACCGACGTACCCCAAGCATCGGAAATATCCATTAAGCGCCGAAATTCGTTTGCCTTTGGCTCATTCCACGACTCAAGTACATAGCCAGTAGCGTCTAACAATTGCATCAATGGATCTTCGGGGACATAGATACCATGCTCTTCCACTACTCGGCGAAATGCAAAGGCGAGTTTTTTCATTTGCTCGGCGGTAAAATCCTTTTTCTTGGTTATACCATACCGTTCTTTTGCCTCGCTTATCAGCGTATGAAACGGTTCTCTGCCCATCCCCGAAGCCATCCCCCAAGCATGGATAAAGCGTCGGTAAGTATCCCAAGCAAATTGAGCGTTGCCAGTTTGCTTGGCTAAACCCTGCACAATTTCCGGGTTAATCCCTAAGTTGTGGATAGTGGACATCATGCCCGGCATCGAAATCAATGCGCCGCTACGCACGGAAATTAACAAGGGATTTTCTGTAGAACCAAATTGTCGGCCAGTCTGTTTCTCAATAATAGCCAATTGTTGGTGCAATTTTTCCACGAAATCCCGCCAAGCCGGTGGATAGCCACGTACTACTTTTTCATAGCGGAAAAACTCCGTCGTCAATACAACGCCGGGCGGTACCTTGACACCATGCTTAACCAAGTGCGTTAAATGAAATCCCTTATTACCCAAATGGATGGGATCATCATTCAAAGGGTTGGGATTATGGAGAGAGCAAAACAGCTTATCTGGATCATAGAGCATGAGCAAATCCAGAGCTGTACCACGCAAGTGAGTACCTTGATCACTTAAAACCTGATAGGCGCGAGTAATATAGTTATCCATCGCCTGTAGCCCCGGCGTTTCAGCAATCAGATCACGCTCAAAGCTTTCGGAAATACGGCTCAAATTGCATTTCGTATCACCATCAACAAATTGGGGCGCATAGCGCGACAATAAGGTCTTTTTATCCAAGGTTGGCACAATAATTGACATATTGTCACGGTGATGACTCGTATAATAGGTGTAGATGATATCTTTGAGCGCTTCCGACATGCTCCGGAACAAATCAACATACTGCCGATAACGAAATCCTTTCACTTCTAGCGAGCGTTCTAGCACATCAACTAAATGAACAAAGCGCCTTGATGCGATACCATTAACTGCCAATGCCCGGAGAAACAGTTTTAAGGCTTTTGTGACCTTGTAAAGATTGCCCTTGGTGAGCAAGCCCGGATTTAACTCTTCAATCAGCTTTTCCAAATAGACGTTGGCAAGATTTTCCAAGCGGAATGACAGACTTAATGCGTCAAATTTCCGCTCACGATAATAACCATAAACGGAGGGAATATCGGTGGTGACATGGCGTTTTTTCAAAATATCTTCTGATATTTCAAATACTTCCTTACTTAGGATGATCTTTTGCAAATTTTCCATTGCTTCAAGGAGGACATCCAGACATTGATAGGGATCATCCTGTTGCAACACTTCCAAGACGGGTTGCATGTCCGGCAGTCCGAGTTTTTTAGCCGCGACTAATTGTTCTTGGATCTCCTGAAAACCCAGATTATATTTAAGGTTGAGCAGATGATACATGCGTAGCATGAGGAATACGCGCCGCTTTTCCTGTTCCGGGTAAGCGTCAAGTCCTTGAATGATTTGCTCTGTTTCAGCCAAGGGAGATTGCAATAATTGTTCTTCGTCGCTTATGCCTTGCGCTGCAAAGAGTTCCTTGGTGATCCCATGCACAGATTTAACATAAGCTCCAGTCGGATCAGTTTGTGTCAACACTTCAGGCGGGACAAAATCAGCTATCTGCGCCTTATCCGCAGTGCGCCAAAAGGCAAATACAGCCCGCATGAAATCGACGATCCAGTTATTGCTCTCGACATGACATTGTTTTCGCAGAAAGTGAATTAAGTGATCTTGACGTTGAGTGATTTCATCAAGCTCGGTTGAGACTTCGCGTAATAAGCCTTCTGCTCCGATGTCGTTGTAATAAACCGGCAATAATTTGGCGAATTGCTTTACCAGATTATAGACTGGGGAAACATTGCTGTTTAGCAACCGGGTGACTTCCTTTTGGAATAAATCGGTATCACGGATGCAGGTGCCGGTTAGTTTGATATTAATGATTAAGGCTGACAATAAGGTGTCAAACCATTCCGGATTTTGCTCAATCAAACCCAGCCAAACGCGGATATTGACGATATGCGCGGGATTGTCAATGGGTTGCCAGTCGCGAGTAAATCCGCTCACTTGGCTGTATTGAAAACCAAAGCGCACTGCTTGCCCTAAAAAGGCTTCAACCATTCGGCTATTATTGCGTTTATATATTTCAATACCGAGCGTTTTGATCAGTTGCAGGGCTGTCTCAGGATATTTCTCTACATTGCTCTTGAGAAATTGAAAAGTCTTAAGAAAGAATTCTTCTATCTCCTCGTAACTTTGGCGGCGCACCATTTGCACCAATGCGCGGTTAATTTCCTTGAGGGTACTCTCATGGAGCATCAAAAGCCCTTCAGTTTCCATAATGCGAAACAAATAGCTTAGCTTTAGATTTTCTTGGTTTTGCGCTTCGCTGGCAGTCTCGGGTTTGTTTAGTTTCTGTCCAATACGCTGATACGCTTTGACGATATCCATATAGGACGGCAAACTGGAAACCTTAGATAATAAATCCCGTCCCGTGGACTTAAGCGCTTTCAACTCTTTGAGATGCGCTTGTATGGTGCTATGGGAAATTGCATCAACCGCAGGCAAGCCGGGGAGAGAATAGTGTGCAGGATCGCTTTGAGTTAACCAATAACGATAAGTGCAGTCAAGCAGACGATAGGTAAAATCGCTCAACACTTTCCAGTCAAGATCATCATCAGCTAAGTTGTCGAACTTGGTTAACAAGTCATTTAATGTTCGCTTCAATGGATAGGAAATACGCACCAGCAAGAGCAGTTTTTCCTCTGGCAACTTAGCCAGTTCTTGAAAAATTTCTGTGATCGTGCTGCTATAATCCTGCAATTGTGCGGAACTTAGCAAATTAACCAGTCGATCCAAATAAGCGCCAATGAGCTCAGCGGCTTCTTCGGGCGGGAGTTGTTTTGCCTCATCTTCCATCGCCTCCAAAAATATTGTGATGAATAAATAAGCACAACGTGGCCCTTGCGGATGACCAATATAGCGTGACGCATTTTTCAAGACAAAGCTGCGTAATTCTGGTAAAATCAAGCGCCAATTCCGGTACGGGTGATGTAATTCATGCAACAGCTTGTTAAGTGTCTTGAGTATGCCGCCATAAGAATTCACGGGTTCTCGCAAAATGAAAAACCGGGGATCGATTTTAATGCCTTCGACCGCTGTCTCTCGGAGATTGGCCTTTAGGGCTGTGGATGATTCAAGCCCATAAGAGGTGGGCGTTTGTTTTGTCTGCATTAGTTGTCCTATAAATATTTTTTATTTTTTAGATAAGTCTTATGGTTAATGGGTAGCTATCAATTAGCATATTAGTAAATTCTAACGCAAAATATAATATAATGCGCTGGCATTGTCAAATTATGCCAGATCTGCGGGGAGACCAATACCCATGACGTTGTAAACTTTTAAATAAGCTCTGCCACATGAAGTTGCGTCTCTGGCAGACGGTGTTGGCGCAACATCGCCTCGGCAACGGTTACAAAAGATTTGGAGCCGCTGAGGTACACTTCAACGTCATTGAGATCGGGGTAGTCTTCAACCACTCGCTTGAGTGATTGTCCTGAGTCACCCGTCAGTGCTGTATATTGAAAATTGTCTAAGGCATCCGCCCATGCACGACAAAGATTGCTCTGATAATGTCCGCCTTCATTAGGTGCTATCCAATATAAATGGGAGGAGGCTACCGTATCCAACGCTATGGCATGTTCAATAAGGCTTTTGATCGGAGCGAATCCGTGCGCCTCGGCTATAAACAGGGCAGGGCGCGTTGAGTCTTCTTGCAGAACCAAATCGCCTTTTGGTCCCTCAAGATTTACAGTTTCTCCCTTTTTCAGGGTGGGAAAAGCCCCATTCAAGTGAAACTCAAGCAAACGTCCATCGCAGGGGCAACTGGCGATAAAATAGTCTGCTGAAATACCGTCTGTTAGTGTGAGTGTCGCAAATTGTCCTGCTAAAAATCGTAAAGTTTGCGTCCGCGGCGTTTGTAGCTGTAGCACTAACAGGTTGTCTGTCAAATGTTCAAGCTTTTTGATTTTCGTCTCTATCTGTTGCAAGGGAATATCGGCAACTGAGTGGGCTTCTGCGGCTTCAATCACCAAATCTGTCAGCGCCGTGTGGGAACACATCAGCTTGTAGCCCATCTGCTTTTCCATCTCGCTGAGAATGTAATCATGGTGGCGAATTTTCTGCACTTCGCCTGATATGATTCGCGCTTTACATAAGCCGCAATTGCCATTATTACAGCCATAGTTCAAGGCTAAACCGCTACGCAGCGCGGCTTCGAGAATGGAATCTTTGCCTTCGATAAAGAATTCATGCCCACTGGGAATCAGTTTGACATGAGCGGCGATAATGCGAAGGACGGTATTTTTGGCGAGTAATTCTCCTGCCTTATCTGTGGTTTTTTTGGAATGGCTTTGTATTTCTGTTTTTAGCCAGTTATGGAGTAGGACAAGATTTGAGCGCAAGTGGCTCTCGTCAGCTTTTTCGGCATCACTTAGTTTTTGTGTGAGTGTGTCAACTAATTCTAAATATTTCCTTAATTGGGATTTGACATCGATAAGTTCTTTGCTTAAGGTGGTTAAGCGGGCGATGAGGACTTCGGGACTAGGCAAGGTTGTGTTTTCCAGAACAATGCTGGGTTTAGCACTGATTTTTATTCGCTCTACCCGCTCTAACATGGTGGTGTCGTCCATTTTCGTTTCAGGATAGGCGCGTAGCAAATCAGTTATGGCTATCTCACCTTCAAAGGTGGACAATTCACCTTTTCTAATTTTCTTTTGGAGCACGCCGCGTGTGACACCGACTATACGTGCTGCTCTGGATAATGTTAATAGTTGAGGCATTTTATTTAGTCTCCATTGTTCCTACACAGATTAGGAGTCCAAACTTTAGTTTGGGCGCCCAAACTAAAGTTTGGACTCCTACCAAAATATTTATCTGAAAAGCTATAGATTTAAAAGTTCCCAAACGCAGTTTGGGAACGATGATTTGTTAAGATTCCAGCAAACGCGGCATCATTTCGACGAAATTACAGGGGCGGGTGCGGTAATCCAATTGTGCTTGGAGAATTTTATCCCACCCCGTTTTGCAGGCGCCCGATGATCCGGGTAAACAGAAAATATAGGTGCCATTCGCTACGCCAGCGAGCGTTCTGGATTGGATGGTTGAGGTTTTAATTTCTTCATAAGACAGAGCGCGAAATAATTCACCAAAACCTTCAATAGCTTTGTCGAAGAGGGGCTGAATGGCTTCGGGTGTTAAGTCTCTGCCGGTTAAGCCAGTGCCGCCAGTGGTGATAATGATTTGAATATCTGGATTGGTAATCCAATTGGAAACCACTGCCCGAATTTGGTAAATATTATCAGGCACGATAATTTTGTCAGCTGTGTGATGCCCAGCGGCGGTTAGGTGCTCGACTAGCACTTTGCCTGATTTATCAGTGTCCTCCGTGCGGCTGTCTGACACGGTGAGAACGGCAATATTTAAAGGAATGAAATCTCGTGCAGTAGACATAAAAGTAGTTTCCTCAAAGGTAGTTCTTGCCCAAGATAAATCTTGGACTCCAAAATCAATGCCATTAATTTAATCTTAAACGGGCAGTCCCCGCTTTAACCCGAATTTTATCAGCAATAGCCACCACGGTTTTGCCGATACTCAAATGTTTTGAGCTTGCCAAATAGGCTTCTACACCCCAAGGTAGCATTTCGACTTTATAGCCATCTCTCAGTTCGTCAATGATGAGTACATCTATGGGCTGATCTGACCAGTTTTGTTTCAAATATTGCATCAGCCAACGTTTTTTCGCCTCGCCTTCGATTGAACGTGCATCGCGTGCAGTACGTTCTGCCGTTTCTAATACTTTAAACAATTCTTCTTGATCGTAGGGCAATTCTTCACCAACCAAATGTGCCATCAGTTGCCGCTGCATGACTAAATCAGCAAAGCGGCGCAGCGGTGAACTCATCTGGGTGTACATGGATAAACCTAAGCCGCTATGTCCGCCCGGTTCTAAGGATAATGAAGATCGAGCAATGAGTTGACGGATTTTATAAATGGCGAGCGGATCGGCTGTCATCTCCTGGGTAATCGGTTGCTGTGGGGGATTTTGAACTCGATAAATCAAGGGCACTTGATGATTGTGTGCATACTTGGCGGCGACATGGTTTGCTAAAATCATCATTTCTGCCACCAGTAGGCGACTGGGTGAATCCTTTTCAATCATTTTGACTGTGATCGTGCCATCATTGACATGGATTTTGTATTCAGGACGTTGCAAGTTAAAGGCGCCGTTGGCGAGTCGTTGAGCGTGCAATTGCTTTGCACAAGTTAATAAGTCGCGCAAGTGTTGGGCTGTATCATCTTCTCCTTGTTCAATCAGTGTATCGGCATCGCTATAATGCAAACGTTTCAGTACCCGTATGGCTTCTCGGCTGATGTTGCTTTGGGTGATTTTTCCTTGTTCATCCAGCCACACTCGTATCACTAGAGATGAGCGTACTTGCTGAGGCGTTAAACTGGCAATGTCACAAGAAATTCGTTCTGGTAACATTAAGACGGTTCCCGTTGGTAAGTAGACGGTGGTACCGCGCCGCATGGCTTCTCTGTCTAAAATTTCGCCACGATGAACAACTGTAGCGGGATCAGCAATGGCTATGCTGATTTTCCAGAGCAAGCCATCGCGTTCAATCGCCAGCGCGTCATCAACTTCGCGGGTTTCTTCGTCGTCAATGCTGAACAGCAATTCGTTGAGGTTTTGCGTATCGGCGGGTTGCCAAGCTTGCACCGCTTGGGCGGCTTCGTTGATGGCAGCCGAAAATTCTGGCTTCAAGCCCGCCACAATGATCTCGCGATCAGCATCAAGAGGCAAGCGTCCAATTTTTTGTAGAATTTCAAAGACTAATTCGCGGGGCTTGAGTTTCACTGCCTCTGCCGTGCGGCTGACCATTTCTTCTACGTCTTTGTCAGTATCGCCACGTAACCAGCCTTCTAGTCGTTCTACAAAGGGTAGGATTTCTTCGGGCAATTGGACTGGGGGTTCGTCTTTGCCGTTTTGAGCGGGGAAAGCGGGTAGGGGAATTTTGGCGACTTTTTGCAACCAATCGCGGGCTAAGGTTTGTGCTTTAACCCGTGCCAGTTCGCGTTCACGTTGCGTTTTTAAGTCATTCACTTGTTCCGCTGTTCGCGGTTCCCAGTTTTTGCTTCGGCGCTTAAAATATAAACGTTCTCCTGCGAGTACCTGCCAAGTTGCCACTAAATGTTCTGTGGTAATTTCTCCCCCAAAGTATAGTTCGGCTAATTCATTGATGTCGTCAACTTCTAATTCTAAGGCACTTTCCCATAATAACGCTACATCAAAGTCTTTAGTCAGCGAATCTACCGTGGCTTGAATTGTTGTTAGTTTGTCTTGCCAATCTTCTGGTCCTTTTGCTTGGCTGGGATGTTGCCATAGCAGTTTTTCAGCGGATAGTCGCAGATCGCGTCCTTTTTCGTTAATCGCTTGAATTTTCTTTTTAACCCGCTTGGTGGTGCAGATGAAATTGATTTCATCATTGTTTTGAGCAGCCCATATTTGGCCTTCAAATTCAGTCACGGTGTTTCCTTTGTTAAACGTGGTAGAAGGAGTCCAAGATTTATCTTGGACGTAGAAATACCTTAGCCTTTAATACAAACAACTTGTTTCAAGGTATGAACAATGCCCACCAAGTCGTTTTGATTTTCCATTACTTCATCAATCGGTTTATAAGCGGCGGGAATTTCATCAATCACGTCTTCATCTTTACGACATTCTACGCCTTGAGTTTGCGCTAGCATATCTTCGATTTTAAAGCGTCGTTTAGCCTCTTTGCGACCCATCCGACGACCTGCTCCGTGACTGCATGAGCAGAAACTTTCGTGTTCGCCCTTGCCTTGAACAATATAGGATTTGGTACCCATACTGCCCGGAATAATGCCCCATTCTCCGGCCCGCGCACTGATCGCCCCTTTTCTCGTCAAAAAGACATTTGATTTGTAGTGATTTTCCAATGCAACGTAGTTGTGATGGCAACTGATGGCTTCGCCAACGACTTCAAAGGGCGGTAAATCAAGGCGGGAGAGCGTTTCTAAAATCAAGCGCATCATTTGTTGACGATTGATCCGCGCATATTCTTGTGCCCATAAGATGGCTTGCCAATAATCATCAAAATGTTCGGTGCCTTGTGGAAAATAGGCTAAATCGGTGTTTGGGAGATGGATAAACCATTTTTCCATATCCTTTTTAGCCAGTTGGATGAAATAACGTCCAATGATGTTGCCCACTCCGCGACTGCCAGAGTGTAACATAATCCAGACATTTTGATTTTCATCAAGGCAGATTTCGATGAAATGATTGCCGCCTCCTAAGGTGCCCATTTGCAATCGCCAATCTTCATGGAAATTTTTTTTCATTTTGGTGAGGGCGGGATGTTTTTGGAGTAGGACTTCCAATTGTTCGCCCATTTCGTTGAAGGCTGCGATGGGGTTTTGGTGCATATCGAAACCGACGGGCACTGTCTGCTCAATTTGCGCCCGAATGTCAGATAAATTGTCAGGTAAGTCATTGGCTTTTAGTGACAATTGGACGGCTGACATTCCGCAGCCGAGATCAACGCCGACGGCTGCGGGGATAATGGCACCTCGCGTCGGAATAACCGAGCCGATTGTTGCGCCTATACCACAATGCACGTCTGGCATGGCGGCAACGTGTTTAAAAATAAATGGTAGTGTAGAGAGTTCGCGCAATTGTTTTTCTGCTTCTAATTCAATATCATCGGTGTAAATTTTGACCGGGACTTTGCCGGTTGATAGAACTCGTTTAATGGGCATGATTGATTCTCCATATTGTGCCGCCTACAAATGTAGGGTGGATGCAGTGATATCCCAATGCCATATCGTGCCGGTAAACCTGCGGGTTAATTTTCTCTTGAGTTTACAAAGGTTTGATTTTTAGGCGGCACGATATGGCATTGAGTGAGTTGTCATTATAGTGTCATATTATTTACATATATTCTTTCTATCCGAAAACGCTCGCTGACTGAATTTAAAAGTCAATAGGCATAATTTTTTTTAGATTATAGGACTTACGTCTTAAAAAATTAATTTATAAATTCAAAGCATTATTGTTTTAAGTTGTTAAATAACTTTAAAAGTTATTTTTAAATATTTAATTAATTTATAAATTATTTATTTTTTTAAATGCGATGCGTAAGTCCTAAAAAAAAAATGGTTTTTTAACGGAGGGTTATATGATAAATAGGTGGAGAATAGCAACAATGACTGCCCTTAGCTTAGTCGGTTTGAGTGTAGCTATGCCCTCTAGTGCCTGGACCGAACGGGTCAAATTTAAAGGCGACTTTCGCTATCGCTATGAGATCATTGATCAGGAGGGAAAAGACGAGCGCCATCGCAACCGTATTCGTCTGCGAATAGGGTTTCATGCCAAAGTCAACGAGACGCTGGATGTGGAGGCTATGTTGGCCTCTGGCGGTGAGGATCCCGTTTCTACTAATCAGAGCTTAGATAGCCAAGGGACGACTAAAGATATCCGGATCGATCAGGCTTATTTTGCTTGGAAACCGGCAAGCGGTTTAAAAATCAAGGGTGGCAAGCTCAAGAATCCGTTCTACAGGCCGGTGAAATCGGAATTGTTGTGGGATGGCGATCTACGACCGGAAGGTCTTGTATTGCAGTACGATAGCGGTTTCTTCGTCAATGCTGGTTTCTTCTATATAGAAGAACGCTCGAAAGATGACGAATCTTTCCTCTTTGGTGGTCAACTTGGGTATAAGGCTAAGTTGGGTGATGGTTTTAAAATGACCCTTGGCACGGGGTATTTTGACTATACGGAGATAAAAGATCGGGCGCTGACTGATTTCGATTATCTTGAAGCTGAAGGGGATAGTTTTGGTAACACTTTGGAGGATGGACATTTTGTCACAGATTATAATGAGTTGGAAGTGTTTGGCGATGTCACTTTTAAGTTGGGCTTACCGGTGTCTTTGTTTGTAGATTATGTCGTGAATACTGCTGCCGATGATAAGGTGAAAGATAACGATACTGGTTATCTCGCTGGCTTTAAGGTTGGCAAAGCCAAGGAGCCGGGTTCTTGGGATTTCCGCTACCTTTACCGTGAGATTGAAGCCGATGCGCTGTTCGGGGCTTTTAGTGATTCTGACTTTATAGGCGGTGGCACTGATGGCAAGGGACATGAGTTTAATTTTGGCTATCAGATTGCTAAAGGATGGAAGTTTGGTGTTAGCTATTTTATTAACGATAAGGGTTTGGAGCAGGAAAAAGATTTTGAGCGCGTTCAAGTCGATCTGAAGTTTAAGTTTTGAATCATAATATAAAAAGCCAAAGAAAATGGATGAAAAGCCTGCGGCAATCAATGCGCCGTGTCCAACATCGCCAAACATGAGGATAAACGTGAAGGCAAATAAGAGTGTGGGATCAAATTCGCCGTAGCGGGGGGTGCCGTAATTTTTCACTAGCGCGATAAACGGTGCTAATAGCCGGTGATGGCGTATCAGTGAGGGCACTTGCGGATATTCTGACGGAGAGGGTTTACGAGTGGTGAGGACTATGGGGCTGTCTAATTTTTCATTGAGCGCGGATTCTAGTTTAGGCATCAATGCCAGTATGATAAACCCCTAAAATTCAGACCTGCCATGTATCCAAAACATGGCAGGTCGTTGTAAATTCAATAAAAAATTAACCTGACAGGTTTTTGACACCTGTCAGGTTTGTCTTAACTTAATGGCATTGAGTTTAGGCATGATAAAATAAATTTTTTTATTGTCACTGAACTTGAAAATTATGTCAATCTTTCTATTGGTAAACCTTAGCGCACAGACTCAGTAGCAATAACACCATCCTTTAACTGATAACTGTGGGTTATTGACATCAGCCATATTAGTTCATTATGATAGCGTGAATGAACTCTATTATTTTACTCGTTATACTCGGCATGATTGCCTGGTTTTGGTCTGATACGCTACGCACTCTGGAAAGGGCTAAAGCTGTCTGCAAGCAAGCGTGTGGACAATTACACTTACAATTATTAGATGATACGATTGCTTTGGTGCGGGTGCGTTTAAGGCGCAATAGTCGTGGTCGCTTGAAGGTGCAAAGGACTTATCAATTTGAATTTTCTGATGGTGATAATAAGCGTCAGCGAGGGATTGTGATCATGCGCGGCATCGCCTTAGAGATGTTGGAGATGCCAGGCTACATGGATAGGATTATTTCACCAGTCTAAGCGCCGGTTTTTGACGGCGAGGGGGTCGTTTGGGTGGAGGTGGAGGTGCGGTTTCTTCATCAGAGTTTTTGGCTTCTTCAGCTTCTTCAGCTTGAAAAAACATGCCCTTGCCATTTTCTCTGGCATAAATTGCCAGTACGGCGGGAGTTGGGAAATAGACGGAAGTTTGTTGGCCCGAAAAGCGGGCACGGAAGCTTACCCAGTCATCATCTAATGTCAAACCCTGCACCGCTGTTGGTGAAATATTCAGGATAATTTTGCCATCTTCGACATATTGGCTCGGCACTTCTGTTTCATCGTTGTAATCGGCATTCACTAACAGATAGGGTGTCAATCCGTTATCGGTTATCCAATCAAACAGGGCTCGCAATAAGTAAGGCTGTTTTGAGGTCATATCAGTTCAATAAGAAAAAAGCTTAAATAAAATCGTTCGCCCAAGATAAATCTTGGACTCCAAAATACCGCCCCGGCAAAAAAAACACGGGGCGGTACAAATATTAATGTACGTCTCGCCAGTATTCTTTCTTCAGAGCAATTGCGAATCCCAAGAAGATGACAAGGAAAAGTATCACTTTCCAACCTAAGTTGTGCCGTTCCAGTTTGGCAGGTTCACCAATATAGTCAAGGAAATTGACTAAATTACGCATGTCCGTTTTATACTGTTCAGCTTTCTCCTTGTCTGCCTCGTTTACCAAGACGAGATCTGCCTTTTCATGCCCATGCTCATCCTTGGTGTGGACCAGTTTTTGCCAGCCTTGTCGCTCCCACAAGACATGAGGCATTCCCACATCCTTAAACACAAGGTTGTTGACACCCATGGGGCGCGACGGATCTAAGTAAAAACTCAGCATATAGGTATATAACCAATCAGCGCCACGAGCGCGGGCAATCACACTCAAGTCTGGTGGCGTGACACCAAACCATATTTCTGCATCGTTTTTGTCCATAGCAATGCTCATGGTTTCACCGACTTTTTCAGTAGAAAACATCAGATTTTCTTTTAACAATTCATCGCTCAAGCCCAAATCTTGGCCCACCCGTTGAAAACGGACATAGTTGGCAGAGTGACAGCCCATACAGTAGTTGACAAAAAGTTTGGCACCTGCCTGTAATGAGGCTTTATCGGTGATGTCATTGTCAGGCTGTTGCAGTTCAACGCCGCCACTGGACGCGAAAACCATCGCGGGTAATAACAAAGTCAAAGCTAAAATCAATCGTCTCATTAGTCGGTCACCCTTTCTGGTTCAGGTTTAGTCTCATCCCATTTGGAATACCAAGGCATTAACAAGAAAAATGCGAAATATATAAGGGAAAATATTTGTGCAAACAGCGTCTTCGTCGGCGTGGGCGCTTGCATACCTAAGTAGCCCAGTCCAAAAAAGCTGATGACAAACAAGGCTAAAGCGGATTTGAATATCCAGCCTTTATAGCGAATGGATTTAACTGGGCTCCGATCCAGCCAAGGAAGGAAAAACAATACGACAATAGCAGCACCCATCGCCATCACGCCAAGGAATTTATCGGGGACTGCACGCAAAACGGCATAAAATGGAGTGAAATACCATAATGGCTCAATGTGTTCCGGTGTTGTCATGGGATCAGCGGGGAAAAAGTTATTCTTTTCAAGGAAATAACCCCCCATTTCTGGCGCGTAGAATATCACCAGTGAAAAGATAATCAAAAATACGGCAACTCCGACAATATCCTTAACCGTGTAATAAGGATGAAATGGGATACCATCTTTTGGTATGCCCGTTTCTGGGTCCTTGTTTTTCTTGATTTCAATGCCATCAGGATTGTTAGAACCGACTTCGTGCAAAGCGATGATATGTACCACTGCTAAGGCGAGCAAAATAATTGGCATTAAAACTACATGATAAACGAAGAAACGGTTTAAAGTCGCATCGGCAATCACGAAGTCGCCACGTACCCACACCGCCAAATCTTCACCAACATAAGGAATGGCACCAAACAGGGAAATAATGACTTGTGCCCCCCAATAAGACATTTGTCCCCAAGGCAATAAATACCCGAAAAAAGATTCCGCCATTAAGCACAAGTAAATAAATACGCCAATGATCCAGAGGAGTTCACGCGGCTTTCTATAAGAGCCGTATATCAAGGCTCTGAACATGTGCAGATAGACGACGATAAAAAAGAATGAGGCGCCTGCCGAATGCATATAGCGAATTAGCCAGCCATAGTCAACATCGCGCATGATATATTCGACAGACGCAAATGCCATTGCAGCATCGGGCTTGTAATTGACGGCAAGAAAAATGCCAGTGAAAATTTGCATCACTAGCACCATCAAAGCTAATGAGCCAAAGTAATACCATGTATTGAAATTTTTGGGTGCGTAATATTGCGCCAGATGCTCGTTCCACATCTTGCTTAAGGGGTAACGCGCATCGATCCATTCTAAACTGGCGGTCAGTATCTTACTCATTAAGCAACTCCTTTATCTTGATCAACACCCACCAAAATACGGGTATTACTGAGGTAAGTATGGGGAGGAACGACCAAATTAGTCGGTGCTGGTACGCCGCTAAACACTCGCCCCGCTAGGTCAAAAAATGAGCCGTGACAGGGACAGAAAAATCCACCTTGCCAATCGCTGCCCAAGTCATGTGGATCATTTTCTTTGACATAAGTTGGCGAACAGCCCAAGTGTGTGCAAATGCCGATCACTACCAAATATTCTGACTTAATAGAGCGGTTTTGATTTTGGGCATAAGCAGGTTGCTGCTCAGTGACACCAGACTCCGGATCACGCAATTTGGCAATCAAAGTGTCCGACTTCAAATCAGCCAAAATTTTTTCACTGCGCTTGACGATCCAAATCGGTTTACCGCGCCATTCGACGATAAGTCTTTGACCATCTTCCAGTTTACTAATATCGACTTCAACCGGGGCACCGGCTGCCTGCGTTCTGGCACTGGGTTTCAGGGAGGCGAGAAAGGGCCATACTGCAAAGCCTACCCCTACCGCTCCAATAACCGATGTCGATGCCACCAAAAACCGGCGTTTACTTTTATCATCTACACCTTCGGTCATCTTTTCATTTCCTACGTTGGTTGCTGTATTTATAAATAATAGTCCCACATTATGTGGATTGATTACTGTCTCAGTAAATGGGCATTAGATAGCAATTCTATTGATAACTATTGACATCAATACTAAATGGAGTATGTCTTTCAATAATTATGAATAAGGGAGGTATCAACCCTTTATCCATTCGCCTAATGAGGACTCAGGTTACTTGATGCTTGAGAATCCATTTTTTTTTACGTGGAAGGCTAACCACCTCAAGCAACATGCTAAGGATACTTTAAAAATAAAAAAAATGTAAAGTTTTTTTAGATAATGCCCCGCCAATATCAATAGTTATCAATATTTTTGTGAACTATATCAGTAATTTCAATTATCCTAAAATAACGCACTGATCCAGACATGGCATATCAGTCACCAATTTGATATGATATGCAGCCTTTGCTAAATTTGAATCCATAAAAATTGTACTACACAACACCGCCAATGCGTAAAAAGAAAAAAATTTCTCAAAACACTTCTATTGAGACATTGCAAGTCAATGCCGCTAAGTTGTTAGCGACTGGTCGTTATAAAGATGCCATTGAGACTTATAAACGATTATTAAAAAAAGAACAGCGTGATGAATGGAAAACGGCGCTGGCTAAAGCCTATTTGCGACGTGCTCAAACCTTGGCTAATAAGGGAATGTACAAAGAGGCGGCGGTGTTGTGGGAAAACCGGGCCAATCTGTGCTCCGATAAGAAAGACATCGATCAGTATATCTACTGGCTCATCCGCGCCAGTCGTTATGTCCGAGCCGCTCGCTTGTTTACGGAATCACATTTGCCAGATAATGCAACACGACAATTGCAAGCCCAATTTGGCGCCTTACTGCTCGCAGGATGCCGCGATCTCACGGAGGCTTTCCCCCAAGACTCTCTCCTACTTAAACAATATGCGCTTATTAGGGACGCACTACAAGCCTATTTTCAAGGCGACGACAAAAGTGCCGAGGATTCTCTCAAAAAAATCCCCTTTCGCTCCCCCTATCGGGATTTTCGCACGTTTTTCAAGGCATTGCTCATTATTGAGGCCGATCCAAACGGTGCCAGTCAATTATTAGAAAAAGTGCCAGCGGATTCACCGTATGCACAATTTGCTGCATTGATAGGGATAGCGGGGCAAGATGGCGAAACTTTGTTGACAGCTTTGTCTAAACTCAGCCATCACGAGCAAATGTTTATAGCAGACTTAAAGGGATGGGACAAGGACCAACTCAAAATCATTTTCATGTTGCTGACGGCGGCTAAACGAGACAGCAGCCCTAGAGCACTCTTAGAAGTTGTTGCCGCTAATAGACAATCTTTGGGTGATAATTACAGTCGTCAGTTTTGTCTGGCCCTGTTGCCGAGCTATCCCGCCGGCGTTAAATTTTATGAGAAGATATTTGGGCCATTGTCTGCATTTGAGAAAAATCGCATCACCGCCCTTAACTATGAACGGCGTGAACAACCTTTGATGGCGGAGAAGTTTTGGCGTTTATGTGTCAATAATATCAAAGAAGACGACACCCTAAAAGCGGCATCAATTATGCGCCATTTGGTGGAACAGGCTGAACAATATGGCGAGGAGTTTGATAACCATCAGGTGCCAGACGATTTGGCAGAAAGCCTGCGCTTCGATCCCGACGACAAAATCAGTTATCTTAAACTCATCCAATGGTATGAGCACCAAGACGACAAAAGGAGCTATCATAAGTGGGTTGATAGTGCCGTTAAACAATTCCCTAAAGATAGTGATGTTTTATTAGTAGGCATGGAATCGGCAACCCGTAAAAAAGCCTTTAAAAAGGCGGCGAAATTTGCCCAAACTCTGTTAAAAGTAGATCCTATCAATGTGAAGGCGCGGCAAATCGCATGCAGCTCTCATATATCCCATGCCCGTAAATTAATCAAGTTGGGCAAATATGAGTTGGCGCGTAAGGAATTAGCTCAAGCGGCGCGTCTTGAAAAAACCAATCGGCGTAGCGGCGTTGTTCAAATCAATCAAGCTTTATTGGAGTTACAAGCTGAGGGATTTGTCTCGCCAAAAAGACGGTCAAGAAGCCGAAGATCAAAAGCTAGCTTGTTTGAATTACAATACTCTAATGTGGCTAAAAATTTGCAATCCAAAGTCAAAAATCCAAAAGCCATTGAATTACTTCAAGAAGGGTTAGAATTGGCAGGCGGTGGTATTTGTGGATTTTTTCGGGTGATAGTTGAGGCAAAAAATCAGTGGCTTGATCTGGCTAATATCTTGCCTTTGTTGCCCATACTCGACAAACACTATTTGTCCACTCGGCAAGAAGTGTTAAAATTGGTTAGGTTGATCAACGCCTATTCTGAAGAAGGCATGACTTTTATGACAGAGGCGGTAACGCCACTTTTGGCATTGCTGCAAAAAGCCGCAATACTTGACTTTTATAAGGAGGAAATGCTCAGCTTGTGTGAATGTTTTAAAAAGCTGAAACATAATAAATTACTGAGACCATTTGCGGAGCTGGCGCTCAAACGTTGGCCAGAACAGCCTGTCTTTGTTTTTTATCAAGTCTACAGCAAATCAGGGTACTGGAAAATATCGGATATAGATCGTCTTAGAACGGCGGCAGATGAGGCTGAAGAGCAAGGTGATCAACGTACTGTTATGATGATTGCGACACTTTTAAATGAGATGAAGCCGCAGTCCTTTCCCAATTCCTTTGATGATTTTGACGGTGAGGATAATATTGAGTCCGAACTGGAAGCCTTAAGAAATTTGGACTTAAATGATCTGACTCCAGCCGAGTTGATAAGGCTTGTCAATCGCTTGGAATCTCTTGGTATAGAGATACCTGATTTACCCATTCCACGCCAGAGAGGGAGCAGACGATGAAAACGCCTTTTGATATTCTTGGTGTCCCCGATGATGCCACTGATGAGGTTATAAAAAAAGCTTATTTGCAGAGGGTGCGGCAATATCCGCCGGAGCGGGCACCTGAGCAATTCCAGAAGATTCGCGGTGCTTTTGAGGCGATCCAAACCCGAGATCAACGTTTGAAATATCAATTATTTCACCATGAGCCACCTAACTTGGGTGCTTTATTGGAACGGGTTTTGCAGACGACGACGAGCAAGCCGCAACGAACCTCGGAGCAGTTATTCACGCAGGTATTAGCAGACAGAGTTAGGCGATAAATCGCCTACCAAGCTGTTTGTTATAATTAAAACACTATGGATGAATCCACCAAAGAAAGTTTAACAGAGCAATTTCGCACTTATTTAGATAGCTGCCAAGCGGACGAGGAAACCACCCAAAAAACTGATTTATTCTCCCTATTCACGGAGTTAGCGGCCCTACGCAATGAAGTAAAACTGGAGTCACGCCAAGTAAAAACCGCTTTGGACTTGTTCAAGGATAGCTTTGACATGGTGCAATCCCGTTATGATCAATTAAATAAGGATTTAGAGCGTTGTCGCCACGAACAAGGTGCTCAAAAGCGTGAAATCACGCAAGCTTTACTATTGGCGTTTTTGGATATCTATGATCGTTTAGAGGCTGGCATGAAAACTCTTGACAATTATAGGCCATCATTATTAGCAACATATTTTTGTAAACTGGAATGTCGCCTCATTCAGGGATTGCAGGAAGGTCAAGCTATGACGCTACGACGGACGCTTCAATTATTGGCTCGTTATCGGGTACATCCTTTGGATGTATTAAACAAGCCACTTGATCCCCACCGTATGCAGGCGGTTGAGGTTGACTCCCAGCTAAAGCTGGAAAACGGGATAGTTACCGGGGAATTACGCAAAGGCTTTATGTGGGGGGATGAGGTTCTCCGCCTTGCTGAAGTTAAGGTTAATAAAAAATAGTTTTCATTTTAGGAGTCCAACCAAGATAAATCTTGGACTCCGACAAAATCCTATTTCTGATAACAACTGATAAATTGGAAAAATCAATAAATAATGAGTGAAATTATTGTAGGCATAGATTTAGGCACTACCAATTCAGAAATCGCTATCGTAGAAAATGGCAAAGTTACGGTCATTGAAGACGCTGGGCGCAAAATTCTACCCTCCTTTGTGGGCATTGGTGAAAATAATGAAGTTTTGGTAGGCGAGCCTGCCAAAAACCAGTATGTGCTATACCCAGAACGCACAATTAAATCCATCAAACGCCAGATGGGGGAAGAAATTAAGGTGGAAATGGCTGATCAAGCTTATACTCCACAAGAAGTCTCTGCCATCATCTTAAAACGTCTCAAGGGCATTGCTGAAAATTACTTAAATCAGCCCATCCAAAAAGCTGTTATCACTGTCCCTGCCTATTTTTCCGACGCGCAACGTCAAGCTACCCGCGAGGCTGGCGAAATTGCGGGACTAGAAGTCGTCAGAATGATTAATGAGCCGACGGCTGCCGCTCTCTCTTATGAGGCAGAACAAAAAGCGCACAAACGCATTTTAGTGTATGACTTGGGCGGCGGCACCTTTGATGTCTCAGTTGTTAGCATTGAAGATGATGTGGTGGAAGTGCTCGCCAGTCACGGTAATAACAAGTTGGGCGGTGATGACTTTGACCAAAAAATCATCGATCATATTGTCAAACACGTCAAAGAAAAGTCAAAGGTAGATATCGAGCAATCGCGTAAAGCGATGGCGCGTATCAATCGCGCTGCTGAAGGGGCAAAACGGGCTCTGTCTGATCAACCCTTTGTGACAATTGAAGAAGAATACCTAGACGAGCATGAAGGTGCGCCTGTTCACCTCTCTCTGGAATTCGCCCGATATGAGTACGAAGAATTGATCATAGATTATATTGAGGAAACCTTGGAGGCGGTACATATTGCCCTCAACGGTGCTAATCTCACCGCTTCTGATATTGATGAAATTCTACTGGTTGGCGGAAGTACTCGCACTCCGCTCGTCAGCCAACGCCTGACAGAAGAGTTCAACCTACAACCTCATCTTGATGTGGATCCAGATTTATGCGTTGCCAGCGGTGCGGCGATTCAAGCAGCTTTGATTGCGGGGGCTGATGTCTCCGCTTCTGCTGTCTTAGTCGATATTACGCCCTATACTTACGGTACTAGTGCCATTGGTGAACTTGACGGAGATTGGTATCCCCACAAATATGTCCCGATCATCCACAAAAACAGTGCCCTGCCCTTGACGAAAAGTGAAGTCTTTTACACTATGAGGGACAATCAAGAGGCGGTAGATGTCAAAATTTTTCAAGGTGAAGAACTCGATGCCTTGAATAATATCCAAATTGGCGAATTCCTGGTGGAGGGACTCAGTCGTGTCTCGCAGGGCAATCCAATTTTGCTGACTTTAGAATTGGACTTAAACGGCATCCTGCATGTGTCGGCAAAGGAAAAAAACACGGGCTTGGAAAAATCTATCGTCATCGATAATGCCATTTCTCGGTTTGAAGAAGCTGAAATGGAGGCGGCTAAGGAGCGCATTAAGGAAATCTTTGGTGAAGATGGCGATGGTGCTGTGATTGCCGATCAGGAAACTAATACTCACCATGCTGTCGTGCAAGCCCGTGCGCTGGTTGAAAAGGCGGAGCGTGTGTTAGAAGACGCTTCCCCGGAGGATCAGGAAGATATGGTCAATGTGATTGAGCTTATCAATGATGCCATCGCTAAAGAAGATTTAGCTGCGCTCAAGGAGCCGATGGATCAATTGTCTGATATTCTTTATTATCTGGAGTCATGATGGAACGTTGTCCGGTATGCAAGGTGCGTCTCAAAGCAGATACGCTTATCTGCCCCCGCTGTGGCAGCGATCTGTCGATGCTTCAGCGTATTGAAAATCAAGCCGAAAGTTTGTGCTCTCAAGCTGTTGCGCGACTGGAGGCTGGCAATTTGAGTGGTGCGATGCATGCGGTGGAGCTGTCTATTGATTTAAAACCAGTGCTGCTGGCACAGGCGTTGCGGGGCTTTATTCAGTGTAAGTGCCTACACTGAACTTTGCCCTGGTTCCCACGCGCTTGCGTGGTGATTCAATCAAAAAAACGTCTAAAAATCCGATTTTTTGAAAAAATCGGATTTTTCACGGAGAGCTAAACTCTAAAAATCCGATTTTTTGAAAAAATCGGATTTTTTACGGAGAGCGTTCCGCTTGTATGGCTATGTCTCTTAATAACCCCATCCAACGTAGCATAATATCCAAAAGTTTTATCAAAAGGAGAAAGTTCACCTATAACGCCATCAATTAAATCTGTATGTGTGCCGGACGGGTGAACGTCGCAAAAGTTCTCTACGAGACTACTGCGTTGCAGAGTTTGCTTGTTTTTGCGGAGGAAAAAGCCTGTCCCAACGCAAGGAGGGATCTGAGAGAGCTGGAGCAGATCTCTCCTAACGTCGAGACAGTTCTCTAACCCACTCGTAGGCAATGAACGCTAAATAATTGGGATGAATCTACCCACACTTGTTTTGGTTGAAAATCGGCTCCTGCGGCGAGGTGGTGAAATTCTTCCACGGTGTATTTATGGGAACATTCGGTATGAATGCTCTCACCTTTTGCAAACCTGAAACTTTTTCCTTCCACTTTAACGGTTTGCGACGTATTGCTGACTAAGTGCATTTCTATACGCCCCAAGCTCTCGTTATAAAACGCATGATGCTCAAAACAGGATAAATCAAAATGAGCCTCTAATTCACGATTGATGCGTGCCAATAAGTTGAGATTAAAAGCGGCTGTGATGCCTTGGGCATCGTTGTAAGCGGCATTAAGGCGATGTAAGTCTTTTTTGAGATCAACGCCAATTAATAAAATACCGCCATGCCCTAATAATTGGGCGACTCGTTGCAACAACTTCTGGGCTTTATCTGGCTCAAAATTACCGATGCTGGAGCCGGGGAAAAATGCCGTTTTTGTCATGAAATCAGGAGAGTAGGGTAGCTGAAAATCACTTGAATAATCCACGCAAACAGCATGGATATCTAAATCAGGATAGTCTATTGCCAGTGTTTGTGCCGAATGCCATAGATGTTCTTTGGAAATGTCCATGGGCATATAGGCAGCCGGTTGCAGCGCGTCAAGTAGCAGACGAATTTTTTGGCTACTGCCACTGCCCAATTCTAACAACAGGCATTTTTTTCCAAGCTGTGAAGCCATTTCTGCGCCGTGTTGCTTGATCAAAGCTATTTCAGTCCGCGTTGGATAATATTCCGGTAATTCGGTGATTTGATCAAATAATAAAGAACCCTCGCGATCATAAAAGAATTTAGGGGAAATGGCTTTGGCTTGACTTGATAAACCATTTAATACTTCTTCTTTTAGATTTGCTAAAGGGGGATGCAAATCATAAAATGTTACATTGGACATTATTATAAATCCTTTGGG
>JBDLJY010000055.1:0-26708 GCA_039714115.1 Pseudomonadota bacterium
ATTTTATAGAAATCCTATTTTTTAAAAAAATAGGATTTCTTTGAAAGTTGAAAATGTTAAAAGACTTTTGTTGAGCTACTTAGTTAAATGCTCGAATGATTGTACTCAACTATCGATAAATTTTGGACTCCTTAAGGGTAGCTTGTATCAGCCGAGGTAAAACCATGAACTGGCAACAAGTCTGTGAAGATAAAAGTCTGCGAGATTTACCATTTAAAATAGAATTGAATAAATGGGGACAACTCATTATGAGTCCTGTTAAAGTAATTCACTCATTTTATCAGTCCCGAATTCAAAGTTTATTAGAAACTTTTTTGAAAACAGGGCAGGCTATGCCAAAGTGCGCGATCCAAACCACAGATGGGGTAAAATCAGCAGATGTTGTTTGGGTGTCAGATACCAGAGCCGATATTATTTTAGAAGAAAATGCCGCTTCAATTGCACCTTAAATATGTGTTGAAGTGAAATCGGCTAGCAATACTCTTAAAGAAATGTTGGAAAAAAAAGATTTATATTTAAACGCTGGAGCAGAATAAGTATGGATTTGTGATAAAAAAGGTGCTCTCTACTTTTACAATACCCAAGGTAAAATAGACCATTCTGTCCGAGTACCTGATTTTCCTAATCAAATTAAACGTAGAGATTAAAAGCAACTTTTCTTTGCATAGCAAAGAGGCAGGCATTCCTTTGCGGAGCAACGGAACGATAAAAACGAAAATTCTTTCATGATTGAAATCAGAAAAACGGATGTATTTGTTAAGTGGATTGATGGTTTGAGAGATATTAAAGCAAATGACAACGACACCTTATGATGTAGCAGAGCATCTAAGAACACCAGAAGAATCAGCAGCCTATCTTGAAGCCTGTCTTGAAGATGCCAATGGAGATGCCGCATTTATAGCAAAAGCTTTAGGTGATATTGCCAGGGCAAAAGGTATGTCTCAAGTTGCACGCGAGGCAAAGGAGTGTATGTTAGCACCGCTCTGCGGGACGCGGAGCGTCCCAGTAGGCATTCCTTTGCGGAGCAACGGAACGAGGGTATCCTTGCTTAGATAAAATCCTTGTAGTTTTATAAAATGTTAAAATGTTCAAATGATAGTACTCAACTATCGATCATCACCGTAACCACTATTTTTACATGGATAAAAAAGAATGGTAACAATTGAAATAGACGGCAAACCCTACCAAGCCGAACCCGGTCAAATGCTGATTGAAATAACAGATGCCAACGGGATTGACATCCCCCGTTTCTGTTATCACAAAAAGCTATCGGTGGCTGCCAACTGCCGCATGTGCTTGGTAGATGTAGAAAGAGCACCAAAACCCATGCCCGCTTGTGCCACCCCCGTTATGGATGGCATGATCGTTAAGACGCGCTCAGAAAAAGCACTCATAGCCCAAAAAGCAGTGATGGAATTCCTACTCATCAACCATCCTTTGGATTGTCCCATTTGTGATCAAGGTGGTGAATGTGAATTGCAAGATATGGCAGTGGGTTATGGTAAAGATGTCTCGCGTTATCATGAGGGCAAGCGGGTTGTCTTTGACAAAAACTTAGGACCCCTGATTGCCACCGAAATGACGCGCTGCATACACTGTACCCGTTGTGTGCGTTTTAGCCAAGAAATTAGCGGCATTCAAGAAATGGGCGCACCCGGGCGAGGTGAACATACCAAAATTGGTACTTACATCGAAAAAAATATCAGCTCAGAATTATCGGGCAATATGATTGATTTATGTCCCGTTGGTGCCTTGACTTCTAAACCGTTCCGTTTTTCGGCACGCGCTTGGGAAATGCAGCAAGCTGACAGCATTGCCCCTCATGATGCTGTGGGTTCTAATATTCATCTACATGTCCGCCGCAACCAAATCATGCGAGTTGCCCCGAAAGAAAATGAGGCGGTTAATGAAGTTTGGATTTCTGATCGGGATCGCTTTAGCTATCAAGCTCTCACGGCTGATGATCGCTTAACAAGCCCCATGATCAAAAAAGAGGGCACTTGGCAAAAAACTAATTGGGAACAAGCTTTAGCCTTTGCTGTCCAAGGGCTCAAAAAAGTGAAAGACGTAGATGGGAGTAGCGAAATCGGCGCCTTAGCCTCGCCCACGGCCACTGTAGAAGAATTGTATTTATTACAAAAACTTATGCGGGGCATCGGTAGCCAAAACATTGATCACCGTCTCCATCAAGTCGATTTCAGCGACCAAGATGCTGCGCCGCTATTTCCCTATTTAGGCCAAACTATTGCCGATTTGGAACAAAGCGATGTTGCTTTCGTGATTGGCTCGCATCTCCGCAAAGAGCAACCCTTGCTCAATCACCGCCTGCGTAAAGCCAGCCAGCGCGGCGCAAAAGTGATGTTGCTCAATCCGGTTGATTATGAATTTAATCTAGCAATTGCTGACAAAATCATTGCCGCACCGACGGCTTGGGTGGAAAACTTAGCTGGGATTGCCAAAAGCATATTAGACAAGCGCACGGCTCTCATCCCCGCTGACATGCGTCAATTACTGGCCAAAGTCTCAGTCAATGAACACCAAGCTGCCATTGCACAAACTTTAGCAGAAACTGGACAAAAACGGACAATATTATTAGGTGATTTAGCCACCGCCCATCCAGAATTTTCAACAATTCGCGCATTGGCGGCAACCATTGCCAAATTAAGTGGAGCTAATTTAGGATACTTAGGGGGCAATACATCGGGGGCTTGGTTAGCGGGCGCCTTACCGCATCGTGCTGCGGCTGGAGAGCCAGTTATTAACACCTCCGGCTTGAATGCACACACCATGCTCAGTCAAAGTTTGAAAGGCTATATATTATTAGGACTAGAGCCAGAATTAGACAGCATCAATGGTGCTGGAGCATTGGCAACGCTTGAAAAAGCCGAATTTGTGGTATCGTTAAGTGCCTACCAAACCCCGGCCATGGAAAACTATGCCGATGTCATATTACCTATCGCTTTATTTGCAGAAACATCCGGTACTTATGTCAATGGCGAGGGACTGTGGCAAAGTTTTAGTGGTGCGGTGGTGCCACCGGGAGAGGCGCGTCCAGCTTGGAAAATTTTACGGGTTTTAGGTAATTTATTTGAGCTTGACGGATTTGACTACATCGCCTCAGATCAAGTGCGCGATGAACTGCGCCCTTTAATCGGTGACAAAAAAGCTGAGACTCAAACAGCATGGCAAATCCCCGCCCGCTTAAGCGTCGATCCTGCTAATAAAGGATTACAACGTCTCACTGAAATGCCGATTTACTCAGTAGATGCATTAGTCCGTCGCGCTGGCGCATTACAAAGCACAATGGATGCTAAAATAACTCAGGGAGTGCATATTAATACCAAA
Organism: Pseudomonadota bacterium; assembly: GCA_039714115.1. GTDB lineage: Bacteria > Pseudomonadota > Gammaproteobacteria > Beggiatoales > Beggiatoaceae > Thiomargarita. The sequence goes on from JBDLJY010000055.1 coordinate 3,346, forward strand.
CTTGCCGCCCAATTGAGTTTGGACAAACAAGTCCAAGTCAAACAGAATGAGGCACAAATCACCTTACCGGTGGTCATTGATGAACGTGTCCCTGATAACAGTGTCTTGATTTATGCGGGACAAGTTGCCAGCCAAGCCTTGGATACATGGCATGGGCTGATTGAACTGACAAACTAACGGAACGCCTGATAATGGAAGCATTTTATTACTTGCTATTCACCTTGATCAAAATTGTTATCATCGTTATACCCTTACTACTGTGTGTAGCCTATTTGACTTATGCGGAACGCAAAATCATTGGCTACATGCAGGTGCGTATCGGCCCTAATCGCGTTGGACCGCGTGGTTGGTTGCAACCGATTGCCGATACTGTGAAATTGATGTTTAAAGAAATCATCATACCTTCAAACGCTAACCGTTTCTTATTTGTGATTGCACCCATGTTAGCGATTGCGCCCGCTTTAGCCGCTTGGGCGGTCATACCTTTTGGCGAAGGAATGGTATTGGCAGACATTAATGTAGGCTTGTTATACATTCTCGCTATGACTTCTATCAGTGTGTATGGCATACTCATTGCCGGCTGGGCATCTAATTCTAAATACGCCTTTTTAGGAACACTGCGCTCTGCCGCACAAATTGTCTCCTATGAAATCGCAATGGGCTTTGCCTTAGTGGGCGTCTTGATGGCGGCAGGCAGCTTAAATCTCAGCGAGATTGTATTAGCACAAGAAGGGAGTGTGTTACATTGGTACTGGTTTCCACTATTGCCTTTATTTTTAATTTATTTTATATCAGGAGTGGCAGAAACCAATCGTGCGCCCTTTGACTTGGCGGAAGGTGAGTCTGAAATTGTCGCGGGTTTTCATGTAGACTACTCCGGCATGTTGTTTGCCATTTTCTTTTTGGCAGAATATGCCAATATGATTTTAATAGCCACTTTAGCTGCCATTATGTTCTTGGGCGGTTGGTTGTCACCTTTTCAGGGGACTTTTTTAGAATCCGCATTTACCTGGGTGCCCGGATTTTTCTGGCTGGCGGCTAAAACTTCCCTCTTTTTATTATTTTTCTTATGGTTAAGAGCCACCTTCCCGCGTTATCGTTATGATCAAGTGATGCGCTTAGGTTGGAAAGTGTTTATCCCTATTACCTTAGTTTGGATAGTGGTTCTCGGCGTTGCCATACTTGCAAAGCTGCCACCTTGGTTTGTATGAGGAAAAGATTGGTATGAAGGCTGTCAAAGATTATATTAGTAGACTATTTCTGTGGGAACTATTCCAAGGTTTGAGTGTAACAGGCAAATATTTATTTGCCAAAAAGATTACAGTACAATATCCTGAAGAAAAAGCCCCACAATCTCCCCGTTTTCGGGGGCGACATGCACTACGCCGTTATCCCAATGGGGAGGAGCGTTGTATCGCCTGTAAACTCTGCGAAGCAGTGTGCCCGGCACTGGCGATTACCATTGAGGCGGCACCCCGCGAAGATGGGACACGCCGTACCACTCGCTATGATATTGATTTAACCAAGTGTATCTTTTGTGGTTTTTGTGAAGAATCCTGTCCCGTCGATTCTATCGTTGAGACACGGATTTTTGAGTACCATGGAGAGCGGCGCGGTGATTTGTTGATGACTAAGGAAAAATTATTAGCGGCGGGTGATGAGCTAGAGAAACAGCTAGCGGCTGATAGAGCCTTAGATGCACCTTATCGCTAACGATGTTTTTTAAGGAGGACAATTCCATGCAATCGTCTCTCAAAACAGTTTTACTGGCGATTCTGCTTGTCTTGTCTGTGACTGCCGTTTCACAAGTGACTGAAGAATACTACGAGAGTGGTGCCTTGCAATTTGAATACAGCTACCGCAATGGTAAATTACATGGCCTCACTAAAGAGTATTATGAAACTGGTGAACTCAAAGCTGAATCCGATTATAGGGCGGATAAATTGGTCGCCCAGAAGATATTTCGTCGAGATGGCAATCTGGAATATGAACTGAAGTCTAAAGACGGCCAGAAAATTGAAACTCGGAAAATGTATTACCCAACGGGTGAACTCTCCCGTGAACAATCTTTCGTGAATGGCAAACTCGAAGGGCTAGAATTTGACTATTATCAAGATGGCCAAAAGAAAGCGGAACGGCATTATGTCAACGGTCAAAGAGATGGGAGTGCTAAGGGTTATCATATGAATGGTAAGGTGCAAGGAGATTGGCTCTTTCAAAATGGTAATCCTGTGTCGGCGACCCTTTTCTATAGCACGGGAGAAAAGTGGCTGGTACACACCGATTTTGACAAAAAGGGCCGTTTGAATGGCACCAGTAAGGAGTATGATAAAAAAGGAACGCTTATGGCTCTCAGATATTACGAAGAGAACGAAATGGTCAAAAGAAGGAGAATTGGCTCTTGGTCCCGGTGGTGGTGGGAATTGTGGTATTAGTTAATTAGGAGTCCAAACGTCCAAGATAAATCTTGGACTCCTACCAAAAATGAATGAATATGGAAACAACTGCATGATAAAATTTACTTTTTACTTATTTGCTCTCATTTTGATATTTGCCGCCAGTCGCGTCATTACGGTCAGAAATCCGATTCATGCCGCTTTATTTCTCGTGTTGGCGTTTTTTTCGTCGGCAGCAATTTGGCTCTTATTACATGCTGAATTTTTGGCCATTGCGCTGATTTTAGTTTATGTCGGTGCCGTCATGGTACTGTTTTTGTTTGTCTTGATGATGCTCGATATTAATGTTGCCCCTTTACGAGAAGGTTTTGTGCGCTACCTTCCAGTGGCGGCATTTGTGGGAGTGCTGATTTTAGTCGAAATGATTTTAGTCCTCGCAGCCTGGCATCAAGCGCCCCCCCCCGAAGTGGCGGCTGCCCTGCCGAATACTAAAGCATTAGGACTAGTGTTATACACAGATTATGTTTATCCTTTTGAGATAGCCGCTGCGATTTTATTGGTTGCCATGGTGGCTGCTATTGCTTTAACGATGCGCCCACACACGCGAGCGAAATACCAAAAACCTGAAGAACAAGTTCGTGTGCGTCGTGAAGATCGTGTACGACTTGTAAAAATGCCATCAGAATCAAAGGAATAAAGTTCTTATGCCAGAATTACATGAATTTCTTATTTTGGGAGCAGTATTATTTTGCCTGAGTATTGCAGGGATTTTTCTTAACCGTAAAAATCTGCTTATCTTGCTTATGTGTATTGAACTGATGCTGTTATCAGTCAATATGAATTTTATTGCCTTTTCATATTTTAATGCCGATATTGCTGGGCAGATTTTTGTTTTTTTTATACTGACGGTAGCGGCAGCGGAATCAGCCATTGGTTTAGCCATTTTGGTGGTGTTATTCCGTAATAAAAATACCATTAATGTCGATGAACTTAACACTCTGAAAGGGTAATTTAACGATATGCAAAATGTTTCTCTTGCGATTGTATTAGCACCCCTTATCGGGGCTATTATTGCGGGACTGTTTAATGTCAGTCGGCGTGTTGCCCATTCAGTCACGATTGGTGCAGTAGGATTTTCCTTTTTTCTCTCGCTTTATGTGTTTTATCAAATCGTTGTAGCGGGCAGTGAACCGTTTAATGAGACGCTATACACATGGTTAGTAGCGGGCGGTGTTAAGCTTGAAATCGGATTTATGGTTGATTCGCTCACCGCTTTGATGATGGTAGTCGTCACCTTTGTTTCTTGGATGGTACATATTTATACCATCGGCTATATGCACGACGATCCCGGCTATCAACGCTTTTTCAGCTATATTAATTTGTTCACCTTCTCCATGCTGATGTTGGTGATGTCTAACAATTTCGTACAATTGTTTTTTGGCTGGGAAGCGGTTGGATTAGTGTCTTATCTATTGATTGGGTTTTGGTTTAACAGAGAATCCGCCATTTATGCCAACTTGAAAGCCTTTTTAGTCAATCGCGTTGGCGATTTTGGCTTTGCTTTAGGTATTGCGGCGGTGTTGATGACTTTTAATAGTCTCAACTATACTGAAGTTTTTGAACTGGCTCAAAATGGGCAATATCAAGAAACGATTAGTATTTTTTCTGGCACAGAATGGTCAATGATGACCGTGATCTGTATTTTGTTATTTATTGGAGCGATGGGAAAATCGGCCCAATTTCCGCTACATGTCTGGTTGCCAGATTCAATGGAAGGTCCCACGCCCATTTCTGCCTTGATTCACGCAGCAACAATGGTGACAGCGGGTATCTTTATGGTAGCGCGGATGTCTCCGCTATTTGAATTGAGTCAAACGGCACTCAGTTTTGTCCTCGTCATTGGTGCCATTACTGCCTTTTTCATGGGCATTTTAGGCTTGGTGCAAAACGACATCAAACGGGTGGTTGCCTATTCGACGCTGTCGCAATTGGGTTATATGACCGTTGCCTTGGGTGCGTCGGCTTATGCGGCGGGCATTTTCCACATGATGACTCATGCCTTTTTTAAGGCCCTATTATTCTTAGGCGCCGGATCTGTCATCATCGCCATGCACCATGAACAAGATATGCGTAAAATGGGTGGACTTAAAAAATATTTGCCGATTACTTATTGGACCACCTTAATCGGTTCACTGGCACTGATTGGTTTCCCCGGCTTTGCTGGCTTTTTCTCCAAAGATGCGATTATCGAAGCGGCACATCATGCTTCTGAAATCAGAGGAGGTTGGGAAACGACTTTTGCCTATTATGCCGTCCTACTTGGCGTATTTATCACGGCTTTATACACATTCCGTATGTTTTTCTTAACTTTTCATGGTAAAGAACGTATGGATGAACATACCCGTGAACATTTACATGAATCGCCGTGGGTTGTGACAGGACCACTTATTGCTTTGGCTATTCCTTCAGTGTTAATAGGGATGTTTACCATTACGCCGCTACTATTTGGTCACTATTTTGATGGCGCGATTTTCGTCATTCATAATCCCTTCGATCCAGAACACTATCATGGAGTCCTCAGTTTTATTGGACACGGATTCTTACAACCTCCCGTCTGGTTAGCCGCAGCAGGTTTCGGCACTGCCTATTTTCTTTACATGAAACGACCAGAATTGCCGGGCGTGATAGCAGATCGTACTAAACTGATTTACAAGATACTGCTTGATAAATATGGCTTTGACAGATTCAATGACTGGTTTTTTGCAGGCGGAGCACGCGGCATCGGTTCGTTGATGTGGCGTATTGGAGATGTTAAATTGATTGATGGCTTAGTCAATGGAACGGCTAAATTGGTCGGCTGGTTTTCTGGCAATCTCCGCCAACTCCAAACCGGTTATCTCTATCACTATGCCTTTGCTATGATTTTGGGTCTCGCTGTACTACTCGGCGTGTTCGTTCTCTACGGTTCTACTTTTTGATAACTGATATGACTGATTTATCCTTATTAAGTCTATTGATCTGGTTGCCTATTTTTGGCGGCATTTGGGTACTTGCCGTCGGAGACAATCAGGGTTCTACTGTCCGCCCCATTGCTTTGCTGGTGTCATTGTTGACATTTTTACTGTCATTGCCCTTGTATTTTGATTTTGATACGACGACGGCTGCGATGCAGTTCACCGAAAAAATGTCTTGGATACCTGCCTTTGGTATAGACTATCATTTAGGCGTGGATGGAATTTCCATGCCATTGATTATATTGACAACTTTTACCACCGTTTTGGTTGTATTAGCGGCATGGGAAGTGATCCAATATAAACCCGCCCAATACTTGGCTGCCTTTCTCATCATGGAAGGCTTGATGGTAGGCGTTTTTTCGGCCCTAGATGCCATTTTGTTCTATGTACTCTGGGAAGCTATGCTGATACCGATGTTTTTGCTCATTGGTATATGGGGTGGCCCTCGGCGCGTCTATGCGACCATTAAGTTTTTCTTGTACACCTTTTTAGGTTCGGTTTTCATGCTAGTGTCATTGCTGTATCTGTATTCACAAGCAGACAGCTTTGCCATTCTTGATTACCACAAGTTAGCGATTCCAATGACGGCGCAAATTTTTATATTTTTGGCGTTTCTTATCGCCTTTGCCGTCAAAGTCCCCATGTGGCCGGTACATACTTGGTTGCCAGATGCCCACGTTGAAGCACCGACAGGCGGTTCCGTGATTTTGGCGGCCATTATGTTAAAAATGGGAGGCTATGGATTTTTGCGCTTTAGTCTGCCAATTACGCCGGATGCGAGTCGAGAATTGGATTGGCTCATTATTGGTTTATCCTTAATTGCCATTATCTATATTTCTTTTGTGGCGCTGGTGCAGCAAGACATGAAGAAATTGATAGCCTATTCCTCTATTTCTCACATGGGATTTGCCACGCTAGGCTTTTTTATAAGTTTTATGATTTATAAAAATACTGGCTCAATGGACGGAGGCGTGATGGCGATAGAAGGCGGCATAGTGCAAATGATTTCGCATGGTTTTATTTCGGGCGCCTTATTCCTCTGTGTTGGCGTATTGTATGATCGTTTACATAGTCGTGAAATTGGAGATTATGGCGGAGTCGCTAATACCATGCCACGTTTTGCCATGTTTGCGGTACTTTTTGCGATGGCAAACTCAGGATTACCCGCCACCTCTGGTTTTGTGGGAGAATTTTTAGTGATACTCGCGTCATTTCAGGCTAATTTCTGGATTGCTTTTGGTGCGGCGACGATTATGATTCTTGGAGCGGCTTATACTTTATGGATGATCAAACGGGTGATTTACGGTGCCGTAGGCAATGACAAGGTAGCCAGTCTGACAGACATCAATGGTCGTGAAACGTTGATTTTGACAACATTGGCGATTGTGGTGCTGTTATTTGGAATTTGGCCGGCGCCGCTGCTGGAAGTGATGCAGGCGACGGTGCAGAATTTGGTGGAACATATTTTAGTGTCTAAAATTCCAATGTAAATTTAGTCAGTAGTACAACGGATTGACGGAATAAACGGATTATTAATACTCTTAGTTCGACGTTTTTTGTCGCAATGGTGAGGTGAGTACAACTAATGTTCAACAACGAATAAAAACAGGAAACACCACCAAGTTAATCATATTGAAGGGTTTTATTCGTTGTTGAACATTAGCTGTACTCACCACCGAACGTAGAACTAAACTTCGTTACTTCGTTTCGTTTATTTCTCAATTAGTTGTACTAAGATATGGCATTGACGCTGGCGCGTGGCAACAATATAACAAGTGAAAATTTAATGAGCATTGACACACTCTCAAAACCCTTTATAAAATGGGCAGGTGGCAAATCCCAATTGATTGGGCAATTGAAATACCCCATAGAATTAAAAAATTGCTTGATAAAAAATTATTATGAACCGTTTTTAGGTGGCGGCGCCGTTTTTTTTGACATCATCAATCATTATCCGGTGAAAAATTTTTATTTATCTGACATAAATGAAGAATTAATATTGGTTTACCAAGTCATTCAAAAAGACGTTTCAACACTCATTGAGTTATTACAGACTTATCAACAAAAATATCTCACTTTAGATCAAGCCAAAAGAAAAGCCTATTTCTATGAAATAAGAGACAAATACAATAATAAGCCTATATCTGGAATAGATAGAGCGACACAAATGATTTTTTTAAATAAAACCTGTTTTAATGGATTATTCAGAATGAATAAAAAAGGAGGCTTTAATGTGCCTTTTGGCGACTATAAAAATCCGAAAATTTTAGATGAATCCAATTTAATGAATGTCTCAAAGTCTTTACAAAAAGTGGAATTGAAAGTCGCCGATTTTAGAGACTTAGAAAAAATGGTAGCCACAGAAGATTCCTTTGTTTATTTCGATCCACCTTATCGTCCATTAAGTAAGACTTCAAGTTTTACGAGCTATAGTAAAACCAGCTTTGATGAACAAGCACAAATCAGTTTAGCTAACACCTTTAAAGTCTTAAATGACAGAGGCGCAAAATTAATGCTAAGCAATTCTGATCCTAAAAATATTGATCAAAAAGATAATTTTTTTGAAACACAATATGCGGGTTTTAACATTCAAAGAGTATTAGCAAAGCGGATGATAAATAGTGTTGCGAGTAAACGAGGCAAGATAACGGAATTATTAATCACGAATTATCCCAATGAACAATAAATCTTGGAAAGCGATTTTTGACAAATACGATATTCACAGGCATGATTTTGAGGAATCTCCTTTCATCATTACAGCCAAAGATATAAAAGAGGCAACGAAACATTTTTCAAAAACGAATGAACGAGAAGTACGAATTTTATGCAAACAAGATACAAGAGAAAAGAGACCAGAAATTTTCATTAAAAACGATTTGTTTATTTTGCCAATAAAAAATGGTCAATATGCCATTGTAAAAGGTGAAGGTTATATTGATATTCCACCTATTAATGAAACAACTCAAATTTATACATCAAAACTTGATTTTGAATTGGATACATCCAAAATTGGCAATTCAGAAATGCAACACTTGGATTTTGCTTTTGCTTCAAGCTTAGTCAAAACATTTTTAGAAGATGACTCATTAGTTTTGACTATTCGTGGTAGAAAATATACGCCTCAATTTTCATTTTATGTAGGAAATAAAAAAATAGAAGTTGAAAGCGTTCAAACTGAAGTAGATGCAGGATATGAAGGTAAAAATCAAGTAGCGTTAATAGAGGCTAAAAATAGTCAAACAACTAATACAATTATAAGACAATTGTTTTATCCATTTCGTCAATGGACTTCTTATACCAAAAAGAAAGTGGTAACCTTATTTTTTGAAAAAAGAGGTAAATACTACTTATTTTGGCAATTTGAGTTTAAGAATAGTGATAATTACAATAGCATTCAATTAGTTAACTCCTGTCAGTTTGAGATAGTAAACTAGCAAATTAGTGGATTTGACTAGCCTCACACACGATTATCATAATGAACAACCCACCGCCGCTGTAACGGCAAGTAAAATTGATCGGGGAGGTACTAACAATGTTACAGGACAACATGTCGGGAGTGGAACAAATTCGCAAAAAACACAAGAAAAGAATGGCTAAAATAGAGGAAGTACGTCGGGCAGCTAATAGAAAAGCTGCGGAAATCATGCGGAACTTTGGAAAACCTCGTCAAGTGAAATCGATACCAATTAGGCATATTCCATAAACAGCCATAAAGATTGGGGTATGGTCGGTAGGAAAGGCGTACCTTGCACCTTCTTGGCTGTTTAGGAATTTCCATCACGGTTAATTACACAATAGGTTATAAATGATACTTAGAGAACGATTAATAAAAGAAATTGAACAAATGCCACCCGTGGAGTTGATAGTTGTCCAAAATATTGTTCAAATGCTAACAAGGCACATAGAGCATCAACCTGCATTGACGAAGCGGGATGGCTATCTTGAAACCAGAAAAGCCTTAGCCGCCTGCCGAGGTAATTTGTCGGATGACATCATTCTGGAGCGTGAGGATCGGATATGAATCTCTTTTTTGATACCTCAGCTTTGGTAAAGTACTTTCACATTGAAGAAGGCACTGAGCAAGTCACGGCATTAATACATGATTCAGATCATGAAGTCTGGATTTTGGGACTTGCGCGTATTGAATTTATCAGTGCCCTTTTCAAAAAATACCGGACTCGCGTTATTGATAATGAGCAACTGGATTTGGCAATCGCGGGTTTTGAGGTGGAATATACCACTTTCAACGTTGAGCCATTGAGTCCGTCTGTTACCCGTGAAGCGGAAGAATTATTGAAAAAGTATGGAAAATATGAAGGATTGAGAACACTTGATGCCCTGCATCTAGGTGCTTTTCGCCTACTTGCAGATGAGGGTTGGGTATTCGTTTCTGCTGATGAAGTGTTATGCAACACTGCCCGGCTTGAAGGTTTCGGAGTGATTAATCCATGCCGTCCGTCAAAATGAAAGTTCAAATTGAGGTTTCAAAATTATAATGCGGTGTGCAACTTTGCATGATAACTATCGATATACTGTCACTTGGGCTGAAGAAGATGCAGAGTATGTGGGATTGTGTACAGAATTTCCTAGTTTAAGTTGGCTGGCTGAAACGCCAGAATTCGCTTTTAAAGGCATTCGTCAAGTGGTTGATGACGCGGTTTCCGATATGGAAGCCCATAATGAGTCAATGCCAAAACCGATTGCTACTAAACAATATGGCGCGTGGAAATTTAATGAGCATTGACACACTCTCAAAACCCTTTATAAAATGGGCAGGTGGCAAATCCCAACTGATTGGGCAATTGAAAACTCAATATCCCATAGAATTAAAAATGGGCTTGATAAAAAATTATTATGAACCGTTTTTAGGTGCGGCGCCGTTTTTTTTGACATCATCAAAACCGGATGATAAATACTCAATGTTCAAGTTTTTGTTACGGTGGTGAGTACAGCTAATGTTCAACAACGAATAAAAACCTTCAGTTTAGAGGAGTCCAACAAGGGATTTCTTGGATGTCACTGATATTTCTTGGAGTCCTTGCCAATCTGTTTATTTGAAAAGCTATAGCATTGATTAACTTGGCGGTGTTGAAGGTTTTTATTCGTTGTTTACCATTCGTTGTACTCACCTCACCATTGCGGCAAAAAACTTGAACCTCAAGTAAATAGTGTTGCGACTCAACGAGGCAAGATAACGGAATTGTTAATCACGAATTATCTGACAACACTAAGTAGATCTTAAAAAGTATTTTAACATTTTCAACTTTCAAAGAAATCCGATTTTTTAAAAAAATAGGATTTCTAAGTACTGAACCATGAAACGAAGTATGCGAAGCTAATTATCGGAGATTTTGGAGTCCAAAGCTTTAGCTTTGGACGTAGCTTTCCAAAGCTAAAGCTTTGGACTCCAAAATACATTAAAATTTATGGAGCGGTACTTATAAATGTTAAAATCTTTGTTCTCGTTCCCACGCTCTGCGTGGGAATGCCTGCTGCGACGCGCACCTATAATCTTAACTCAAACTATGGAAAATATGGAAAAATAGAAATGACCTCAATCACACAATTAAATATGGCAGGGCTCCTGCCGGAAATACTACTACTCACAATGGCCTGTATTATCCTAGCCATTGATGCCTACCTACCCAAAAATTTGCGACATTTAACCTATCAACTGAGCCAAGGCACATTAATAGGTACCGCCCTACTACTCCTCGCCACTGCGCCTGAACAACGAGTGCTAGCGATGAATGACATGTTTGTTAATGATCCGATGAGTGCTGTGTTAAAACTCTTTATCCTCCTCATCGTCTTCGTAGCCTTTATCTACTCGCAAGACTATTTGCGTGATCGCAAGCTCTTCAAAGGCGAATATTTCGTGCTAGGGCTCTTTGCCGTTTTAGGCATGATGATCATGGTTTCCGCCCACAGTCTGCTAACCGTCTATCTTGGCTTAGAACTGCTTTCGCTGTCTTTATATACAATGGTTGCCATGCACCGCGAATCACATAAAGCCTCAGAAGCAGCGATGAAATATTTTATCTTAGGTGCCTTAGCCTCGGGCATGTTGCTATACGGTATGTCCATGTTGTACGGCATCACTGGCACACTGGATTTAACTGAGCTTGCCCAAACGATTCGTCAAATCGCAGACGATCACACCGTCTTAGCAGCGCTAACACAAAGCCTCAGTGACATTCACAATGAAAACATCGCCGTCATTGTGATCGGACAACACGTTAATGAATATGCGGCTAATAGCACCACCTTAACCGCTATTGCACAAATTCTGGCAGAAAATACCGATAATAGCGCAGCCTTAGCCGCTATCAACCCCATCATCGACGAAAGCCTACAACAATACACTGTGCTGCTATTTGGCTTAGTCTTTATCATCGTAGGCTTAGCTTTCAAATTAGGTGCCGTCCCTTTCCATCTCTGGATACCCGACATCTACCAAGGCGCACCGACTGCCGTGACCTTATTTATCGCCAGTGCCCCGAAAATTGCCGCCTTTGCCATGTTAATGCGCTTACTCGTCGATGGTATGCAAAATTTACACGCCGATTGGCAAGACATGCTCATTTTGCTCTCCATTCTCTCGATGGCGATTGGTAATATTATTGCCATAGCCCAGAGCAATATTAAACGCATGTTGGCTTATTCAACAATTGCCCATGTTGGCTACCTGATGCTTGGCATCATTGCGGGCACACAAGCCGGCTATGCCGCCTCGATGTTTTATGTCGTCGTTTACGCACTGATGACATTAGGCGGCTTTGGTATGATACTCCTGCTCAGTCGAGCCGGCTTTGAAGCGGAGCGACTTGAGGACTTTAAAGGTTTAAACGAGAGAAATTCTTGGTATGCCGCGCTCATGCTAATCTTGATGCTGTCGATGGCAGGCGTACCGCCCATGGTTGGTTTTTGGGCAAAATGGTCCGTCTTGGCGCAAGTTATACAGGCGGGCTTTGTCTGGTTAGCCGTCGTCGCGGTGATATTTGCCATCATAGGGGCGTTTTACTATTTGCGAGTCATCAAGCTGATGTATTTTGACAAACCTGAAGACACGACACCGATTGAAGCGGGTATGGATATGCGCGTTGCGCTGAGTGCCAATGCTTTGATAATTTTATTGCTCGGATTGATGCCGCAGACATTGATGGTGGTGTGTTTGGGGGCATTGGGCGTCGCTTAAATAATAACGTTGGAGTGGTATGAAAAATCCTATTTCTTAAAGAAATAGGATTTTCACTCCGTCTATCAGGAGAACTTCCCATTATGAAAACCTTACTCAAAAAACTGATCGTGATTGGTTTCACGATTTTGATTATATCCTCCGCCCATGCCCAGAATCCTCTTCAAGGCACCTGGCAAAATACCTTCGACGGTACCATGCTGAATTTGCAACCCAATTTTCGTTATGTCCTGAAATACAGCAATGGCACACAAATGCAAGGTCAATATGGCCTACAAAACGGCTACCTGCTCATACAAGACCCAAATACCGGGCAAGTGATGAATTACTGGGTACAGTATTATGACAATCAGTCCATGATTTTGGTTGATGCAATGGGCAATACATTCAATTATTCACAAGCTGTGCCAGCCCAAACCGAGGGCACAGTGTTAGCCAAACAAAATGGTCATATGCTCAAAACCGGTCATGTCGAAGTTTACCAGAAATTCACCAGTTTTATTATTAGTCAAGCTCTGTCCTACTCCGAAAAATCCGCTATTCAAGCTGATACTCTCAAGGAATTCAAAACCAATCCCATCGCTTTGCTCAAAGATGTCGCGGAGACAGATCAAGCGATGCAGCAAGCTTATCAACTGACAAACCCGATTTATATTGGTCTGGTACGCCAAGCGTTAATTGCAGAATTACACAAAGCAACACGACAAATGTCTGAGGCTGAAAAAGCGGAATTGATTAAAATCATCAATCGCCATGCCCCCGTCTTAGCCTTTGATCAAGCCAATAATCTGGCTTTTACGCTGAACGATTTTGAGGGTTTGCTCAATTACATTCGGTTTATGAATGACTTGCAGAATCAGCCAGTCACAATAACTGAAGTGCAAAAGCAGCAATTCAAGCGGGAAATCATTGGCAAATTTGCCAGTCTGCCATTGGAACAAAAACAAATGCTGTGTGTAACAAATCTGCTCTATCAAGTTATCGACTATAACTGGAAACTGCTTTCTCATGAGCAACAACAGGCTTATAAGCAGCAAATGATCGCCCAGAATGTACCACCACAACAAATGCCTGCCACTCCTCAAGTCAGCCGCAATGAACCGCCAAATGATCCAGCCGCCCTTTATGCCTATCAGCTTAAAATGCAGCAAGAAAGGGAATACTGGACTATGATGAGCAATATTTCCATGCAATCACATGTCACCTCAATGAATATTATTGAAAATATGGGGGGGACGGGCAATTACTGGGAAATTGTGGACTATTAGAGGAGTCCAAGATTTATCTTGGGCTCCTAATGTATAAAGGAGGATTTTTATGCCGCATAGATACCAAATAGAAGACCTCTCATATCAAGTAAGTGATTTTTGTCCGGGACCATGTAGATACTGTTCTATGTGGAGACTACCGAAAAGACAAAATGAAGAGTTAAGCAGCGATGAATTAGATTCTATCTTTTCATCAAAGTATCTTGATTTAAAAAAAGTTCACATCACAGGCGGAGAGCCACATTTAAGTGAGACTTATTTGAAAGCAATTGACTCAATCGCAAAATTTCATCCCGATACCGTTATCGACTCTCCGATTACGGGTTGGTTTCCCGAGCGTCATGAAGAGGTTGCCAAGTATGTTTTAAAAAAAATGAACTTAATCAGACTCGATATTTCTCTTGACGGAGATGAAGAGACTAATGCAAAAATAAGGCTGCATAAAAACGGTTTCCAAAAATCTATCGAAACTATAGAACGACTAAGAAAAATAAAAGGTGTCGTACTTAGATTTCAATTTACCATTTATAAGCAGAACTTGCACCTTATAGAGTGGATGTATCATTTTGCCAAAGAAATGGGAGTGGGGCTTTATATCGGCTATGGCAGATATAATCCAGAGCGATATAAAAATGAAAAAGACAATCTAACCAAAAAAGAGTTAAATCAAGAAGATTTTTTTCTGACACCTGAAGACAGAGAGGAAATAGATAGACAACTTATCAAGATAGGTTATCCTGAAAGCAGGTATGCCTCTAAATATACTTTTCAAAAAGCGATCAGCAATGGCGAGAATATTGATGTGAACTGTTATATGGGAGCCAGGAGTATTGATATTGATCCTTATGGCAATATTTATCCTTGTTTATTATGGCTTCCGTATCTCAAGTTTGGTAATTTAAAAGAAGCGGGGAGTTTTGACCAAGTTATTGAAAACAATGCACATATCTTAGATAAGATTGAGCATAAAGTGTGTCAAAAAGATTGTTTGTATACGTGTGCAAATAAGTGTGAAATTGTCAAACCCAATATTAAATCAGTCGGTATGATGAAATATAGTGGCGGAAAATACGGATATATATTTAGTGAAAATGATGTGATTCCGATTAGACCGTGGTGGTATGATGAATATAAAGAAAAGGGGGTAATTTAAATTGGTCTGGTTTGATTTAGTGACACCCAAATCGGTTTTATTTTTTAAACCGATTCTCGAAGAGATACAAAAACGTGGTAGGAAAGTACTTGTAACAGCTAGAGAGGGAGTTGGTTATTCAGAAGTCGTGAAATTGCTTAATTTATATAAGATTGATTTTGTAAACAGGGGCGAATTTGGCGGTGCTGAGCTTAAAGATAAACTCAGAGCTTCAATTGAAAGGCAAAAAGCTTTGATGGAGTTTGTTTCGTTATATGATATAGATAGATTGGTTTGTCTTTGCAGCGTCGATGCCAATAGGGTAGCCTTTGGACTTGGCATACCCATAATCAACTTTTATGATATTCCGCTGTCAGATTATACGACAAATTTTAAAAAAGCACTGCCTCAGGCAAGATTGGCACTACCGCTTTCTTCAAAAGTATTTAAACCTTTTATCGTTCCAGATGATATCTTTTTACGATTTTCATTAGAAGAGGAACAAATTTTTGAGTATGGCTTTATCGATCCCGTGATTTGGCTAAAAGACTTCAGGCCCGATTTTGAATATGTAAAAAAGGTTTTAAAACCTTATGCCATTGATTATAGTAAACATATCATTATCATTAGGGAAGAGGAGTATAAATCAAGTTATGTCGAAAAAAAATATCCGATTCTTTATGAAGCACTACCTGAGATTCATAAATCAAGCGATGCTAATATCGTTATTATCCCAAGATATGAGAGTAAATATCTTAAAAAAGAATTTCCCTTTAGCTTTGTATTAAAAGAGAAAGTAAAAATTCAGCACCTTTTGGCTTATGCAGACCTGTTTATTGGTGGGGGAGGAACGCTTAATACCGAGGCATGTTTCTTCGGAACGCCAACGATTTCAACGCGAAGTTTTATAAGTCATTACGATAAATATCAAATCGATAATCATTTAATGAAATGGGTTCAAACTAAAGAAGAATTGATTGATTTAACTTTGGAGTTGCTCAAAAATAAAAAGGATAAAAAATCAGACAATGTATTGAAAAATATGGAATTCAATATAGAGAGTCTCGTTAATAATCTATTGACAGATACTAAGCTATAGTCGATTATGCAAAAAAACCACAACAAAAAGAATCTAATCTCAATCATTATTCCCGCACATAATGAAGAGAGGGTGATCGGTCGTTGTTTAACGACTCTGCTACAAAACTTAAATCCAGAAGAAGCTGACATTATTGTGGTATGCAATGGCTGTACTGATCAAACAGCGAAGGTTGTTCAGTCTACTGCCAGAGAAATCCAACTGCTCGAAACACCCGTCGCATCCAAGGCAAATGCCTTAAATTTAGGCGATGAACATGCAAATGGATTTCCCAGATTTTACATAGATGCCGATATCATGATAAGCGGAGAGGATGTCAAAAAATTGGCTCAAGCACTTAAAAAAGATAGCTTGCTGGCTGCTTCACCAGTTATGAAAATGGAACTCAAAGAAAGACCTTGGGTAATCAAGGCATTCTACCAAATATGGTGTCGTTTGCCTTATGTGACTCAAGGAACCATTGGCGGCGGAGTCTATGCCCTCTCCAAAAAAGGAAAAGAGCGTTTTGAAAAATTCCCTGAAATCACGGCGGACGATGCATTTATCCGTTTTTTATTTTCTCCATCTGAAAGAGGAGTCGTTAGGTCCGCAGCAGTTACGGTATTTCCGCCTAGATGCTTATCTGATCTAATCCGAATTAGAATTCGGAACGATTTCGGGAATTACGAGTTAAAAAAAACTTTTCCTGAATTGGCAGCGCGATATGATGAAAGCAATATTGGCGGTACATTTTTTTCCCTATTTAAAAAAATTTCCTTATGGCCTGCCCTTTTGGTTTATACAAGTATTAGCATTTATTCACGCTTAGGCGGGATGTGTAAATTTTGGTTTGGAGATCGACAATACTGGAACCGAGATGAATCTTCGCGAATTTAGGACTTTCTATCAGCCACCCAAAAATCCTATTTCTTCAAGAAATAGGATTTTGAAATTTATAAATCATTTAGGTGAGCTATAGCTCCCAAATCTTTACATTAAGCCATTAAACTGCTGAGCTTCATCCCGTAGCCGCTTGCTATTGATTTCGTGAACAACTCCTAGAAGACGAGCTTTGGCTCGACGGTATTTTCGATCTGTAACGGACTTATAATGAGAGTTCCCTCGTGCATAACGGTAATCCCAGGTAATGTGAGTAATACCTGAAAAGCGTTCTGGCTTGCTTTCATATAGTGTTTGAAAACGAGTACCAGGAATGGGCTTGAAGAGCGACAAAAATACGCGATCCAAATGTGTTTTATGCTCCTGTAGAAAATCAGCAGTACTATTAAGATCAGCAGTGGTTTCACCAGGATACCCTTGCATAGCCGTTGTACGTATACTGATGCCTGCCTCATAAGCATCACGAATAAATTGTGAGATTCGTTCAATGCGGGTTCCTTTACCCATGCGCTGATTCAGTTCCTGACTGGCTGTTTCAAGGCCAAAGCTAATTCGCATCATGCCAGACTCTCTGGCAGCAAAAAGCTCCTCACGCTCAAGGCCGTTTCGCCCTTTTGCCTCAACATGCACTGTGCCAACCCATTGACCACCGGGAATTCGCTCCTGAAAATGCTTGATGAGCCCATCCCACATAGCCAGATTGGAGTTAAGTTTTATATCGAGAAAGATAAAATCACGACTGTTATAACGTTCTGATTGAATTTCAAGCTCATTTAGTACAGCTTCAACAGGGCGTGAGCGGAAGGTTCGACCACTAGCAGAGACGATATCGCTGCAAAATGTACAAGCTCCCCAGCCACATCCTCGCCCCGTCATGACCGGAATAACACGATGAGGGTAATAATCCCATGGAAAATCACTAAAATCAGGCACCGGTAACTTCTCCATTGCTGTGAGTGGTGGCGCGGGAAGGCCAGTACGACCATCCGGCAAGAAAATACCGGCATATTTCGTCAAATCTTTTCCCTGAATAAGGTCATCAACCAATTGGGGTACCAGAAAGTCAGCTTCGCCTCCAAAAATGGCACTCAATCCAGGTATATCAAGCCATTCTTTGGTGATTTCAGGAATATTAAACATAGGACCACCTAACAAAAAAGGAACGCCCTTTGCCTGTTCTGCAATCGCAACAATCGACGGATAAAATTGCATGTATGCAGAAACCAGAACCGCATCAATCGAACCAGTTTTAAGCGTTTGATTGATCTCTTTGATGAGCTTGAGAGGCACGCGAGAAGTCCACCACGAATGTAGCCGGCGAAGTTTTTCATGCATTTTAATAACGGCAGGATGTGTGGAAAAGTAAATACGTCTTTGGATTTGAGCTAAAGCGTTTTCCTGCCCATCACGTTCAACCGCTGGAACACCATGAGCAAGTGGAGAAAGTACTTTGACTTCAAATCCTGCGGCACGTAGAGGTACCACCAGGTAACCAATTGCCAAGGTGGGATATCGAGCAAAACTATTCAAATCGATTATAAGAATCTTGTGTTTTTTTTTGGATACCATACTTTTTTCCTTTGTGAATCAATCACTATTAAAGCGTGTCGCTGCAAGGTGCAGACTCTATTATGGCGTGAAAATGCACCCAAATTTTTTGGAATAATGCCACCTTAACGGCTATTGCACAAATTATGGCATAAAATACGGACTTTGATGAAACAACTAATCTGGCTTTTACGCTGAACGATTTTGAGGGTTATTTTAGAGGAGTCCAAGATTTATCTTGGACTTTAGCCATTAGTAATGGTTTCATCGGTTAACATATTTATCAATTATAAACTTGAGTATTTGAAAAATTGTTACCGCTTCAATTCTTTGAATGTACTCTTTGGATGTATCAACAGTCATGGTGGGGCAGTCATCTTCAAAATTTCTCACCACTGCAGAGACAAATGTCCAATTGTCACTGATGGTATAACAGCCAAAAATATTTTGTTCTGCTTGAGGCGATTTGTGCCAATTTGACCATGCCGCTGCTAACATTTCTCCATACAGTTGGAATCGTTGATTTTTAGCTTCTAGTCCCCGTTTGGCTTCTACTACAACTAAATAGGGTACGCCTATTTCGCCAGCAACGCATTTTCCCAAAACGCCATCAACGATACCAGCCAATTCAAAATGCGGAAATTGGGCTTTTAACGGCACTTCCGCCCAAGCTTGAATATTGCCCCTTTCTGCCAGCATGAGAAGTGGGTAAATTGCTCGCGCCCAAATAGTGGCTTCATTCATCAAATTGAGTTGATAATTAACCAAATAGTCTTGAATCAAATTGAGTTTGTTTTGTTCTTTTTCTGTATATTGCCCTGCTACCATTTTCTTCCAGATATCAATATCAAAATCATTTTCAACAAGGTTCACGATAGAGGGCAAGTTGTCTTGTGATAATTCTGAAAAGGTGAATTGTTGCATGATAATATCCTCTCGTTAAAATAAGCATATATATAGTAACACAGTTTTTAAGTGCGTTGTTTGCAAGATACGGTTCCATCAAAAGAGCTCGTGATATTCAGCGATTACCAGAGCGATGAGACAATAAACGAGAACCCTAATCCTAAAAATCACAATGGGGCTTTTTATCGAAAAGTTTGGCGTCTGCTTGATGAGTGTGCCGATAATTTTATTGAGTATCTGAATCATAAATCGCGCAGAGGTGTAGGCAGAAATAGGCGATAAATCGCCTACACCTCTGCGGGCAATTTGCAACGTGGCATCTTAAACTCCTTCCAAACGTATCACCGCCAAGTCATACAATTGCAACAATTTCTCATCTTCATACAACACCGCCTCCGGAATTTTCGCCGCCATTTCTATAATGGTTTGATAATCCTTTTGCCCCCACGCCTTTTTAAAACCTGCTCGCATCGCTTCTAAGCGAAATTCTTTTAAATGCTTTTTTGGGCTTTGGCGATAGTGTTTAAATTCTCGTAGCAAATGATTTTCTCGGATTTTTTCTAAGTCCAGTGCCTTATTGGGATCGGGGACATACCAGCGCTCGGCGGCGCGTTGCTGTAACAGCGGATCATTTTTCGCTAGGTTGCGACAGTCTTTAAAATGACGGGATAAATAGCCATGTATTTGACTAGGCACTTCTCCTTTGCCATTGTATTTTAAAAAGTGGAATTCTAGCAGCGCGTCCAGTTCCGGTAGCATTTCATATTTTTTCCAACCGGCACCGATGAGTTTGGTCAATTCTGGGTGTATCTCTTGGCGCGTCGATGGGCGTTTTTTTATAAAATGCTGTAGCCAGTCAATCGCGCTGCGTTCATCAGATACAAACAGTTCCATTTGTGGCAACTGTTTCGCCTGTTTGCGCTTTTGTTCATACGCCTCAATTTCGTCAAGCCGAAAAATCATGCCATCTTTTTCCGCAAAATGCGCCCCTAAGCCTGCTTGAAATTGTTGGCTCGACAGGGGCACGGGATAGCCGTGACCAATAAAATAAGCGACGGTGCGATCATATAAAATCCGGGGAGTTCGCTCCGCAATAAAGCAGAGTTCTCCGGCTTGGCTTTTTGGGAGCGGCAGATTTTTTAGGTGAGAGTGGAGAAATTCCCATACGCCCGCCTCCGTGCCAGCGGCTTTTTTAAAACGTTCTTCTAAGCCGCCGTTGGGTTTGTAGGCGGAAATAATTAAATCTTGTTTGACAGCGGTGCTGGTGGTGACGGCTTTGAAACTGCCTTGTTTTTTGTCCAAGGCGGAGACATTGGCGATGATAAAACCGGCTTCTTGTAAGGCGGTTTGCAGCGTATTCCAGACACGGGCTTGGGTGTTGGAAAATTCTACTGTCATCCAGCGCCCCGGCTTGAGAATGCGAAAAGCTTCTGCAAAGCACTTTACCATTAATGTGCGGTATTCGCTTAATTTTTTGCCTTGTGTTTTGTTAACAATGGTTTCGGGCACTGTATTGGTGAAAACTTTGTGCCAGGCTTCCCATAGAAAATTGAGTTCGGAATACATCAGGTTTGCCCCAAAAGGGGGATCGAGAAAAATATAGTCAATTGATGAGTCTGAAATTTTAAAATCGGTGGCACTTTGAGTTGATATTAAGGCGCTTGCCCAGCGGTTGTTGGCAAATGCAGTTTTTAGGCGTTTTAGTTTAGTGCTGAAGGCATAGCTTGGCGACACTTCTGCGGTTTGGGAACCTATGTAGAGTGTGCCGCTTAAATTACGATTGTTTTGTGAAAAATGGGTGGGCGAATAACGATTCAGTTTTGAAAATCCTATAGCCCATTGTTGAAATAGAAACCGACAAAGGTGCCGCAAAGGGTTGGAGTCGGCTTGTTGTATTAAAGCGCTCAAAGTCCATAAACTGCGTTTGGTATAAAAATGATGTACATGGGTGATACCCAGTCGATCATTACGCCGTGATTCGTCTCCTGCCATCATACGAACTGTAGGAAACCAATAGGGAATTTCACTATTTTCTATTTTTTCCAATAATGCTAAATCAAAAATATCTGGCGTTTTTTGATAGCGTTGTTGATCCATTGAGTAATTAATCAAGACGGGCACTTGTTTTGCTTGCCGTATTGTTTCAGCAATCGCTTTGTCAAAGCGCAATACCCAGGCTCGCTCCAGTTTGCGCTTAGTCAATGTGGCATCACAGTGGGGACAAGGAAATTTTTTATTGATTTTACCCGTGACTTTATCTACTGCGGTTTCCCAAAAGATCAGTTCACCCGCACATTCTGGACAAATAAATACATCTGACCATACGGTATAGTTAATGCGCCCTAAATTTATCCATGTCGGGCAGTCCATTTCACCTAATACGATTTTTTTAATGTCTTGGGCATATTCTTTGGTATTTTTTGTGCAACGATGCAGCGTTTGATACATCCAGCCCAATTCTGCTTCAACGTTTTGCAAAATCTGCAAGGCTTCATGCTCAAACGCTATCACATCTACTGGTGTATTGTAGTTAGAGGCGATAAACGTCGCTGCCGGGGATAAGTCATTTAAAATGGCTCTGCGTTTTCCCAGTTTAGAAAAGGGTTTGAATTGGTTTTCATCTTGGCGCAAAATCGTCCCATCATCTAATACTCGATAAGCTAATGCTTCAACCGCCCGTCTATCGCCACACATTTGCGCCGCGACTCCTGTCATGCCGGTGCCACAAAAGCTGTCAAATACGATATCTCCCGGCTGGGTATAGTGCAAAATGTAGCGCATGATCGCTTTATGGGGGACTTTGGTATGGTAAGCGTGTGCGTTGTAAATGGGATCATTTTTTCCTTCGCTGATATCTGCGGCAAACGGTTCACGGTGATAAGCGTCACTTGGTGTTGTTGCCCAGAATTCAGATAGCCAAGGATTTGGGCAAGCGGTGTAATAGGGGGGATCTGATAAGGCTAAAATGGCTTCATCTGTGGCGTGAGGAAAGCCGCTAATCTTTCTAAATTCAGGGTTTTGGAGTTTTTCGCGGAGTTGTTCTAAAAAATGGGCGCGGCGGGCTTCGTCATTTTTAAAGGTGAGAGTTAAGCATTTTACTGGTTGAGTGGTGTTGGGTAGCAAAGGTTTTGATATTGTCATTGATAGTCCTTATTTTTGAGCAAATTAAGCCACGTTTCGGACGGGGTTGCAAACCCCGTCCGGCGAAAAATTCCACAAATCATTTAGGAGCACTATATGGCTTGATAGCGACAGTCAACCCGGTGACTGAGTGCATAATTCTAGCCCTTTTATTGTAATAAATTCAACATCTTTTTCTAATTGAACTTTATCATGGACATCTCTCAAAATCTCCTCAATGTCTTTGTATTCAGGCGAACTTGCCAACGCTAAATCGTTAAGCGCGTAAGTTTTGTCATTGACATGAAATGTGACCATGCCCGGTGGCAAGCATTCCAATTCACCCTTG
This sequence comes from Pseudomonadota bacterium, assembly GCA_039714115.1. Classification (GTDB taxonomy): domain Bacteria; phylum Pseudomonadota; class Gammaproteobacteria; order Beggiatoales; family Beggiatoaceae; genus Thiomargarita. The sequence continues at coordinate 26,255 of JBDLJY010000055.1, forward strand.
GGGACAGTAAAAGGCCATTGGTCACCGTATTCCTGTTGAGTGATGAAAATAGACGGTAGCCTTCTGCGTTCGGCAAGTTCTTTTTTATAATATTCCAACTTGCGTTGGTACTTTTTGTTGTCTGGAAAGAGGTTAACTAAATTGCTGTATTCGATTAAGTTGGCTCCTACTTGCTTTGAAGATAGCTTTTTCAATCTGGCGAGTATCTTCTTTTCTTCCGCTTTTTTAATTTTGAATTGGGCGTCCTTAATAATGGCCTGAATTTCAGTATGATCAGCGAAATCGGATTGGCTGGCAAATTCGATGGCTTTTTCGTACTGACGAGCATCCATCAATTGAGTGAGTTTTTTGTTCAGGGCTTTCTTAATAAGTATCTGAAATTCTTCAGCGAACTCGGATTGGCTGGCAAATTCGATGGCTTTTTCGTACTGACGAGCTTCCATCAATTGAGTGA
>JBDLJY010000056.1:0-26248 GCA_039714115.1 Pseudomonadota bacterium
GTTTCGGGAAATCGCTCCGCTCATTCCCGAAACAAATTTCGGAAAATTAAATAAACCCCAATTGTCTCCACGCCTCATAGATAATCACCGCGACAGCATTAGATAAATTCATGCAGCGATTACCAGCGTGCATGGGAATCCGTATCAGCCGCTCAGGCGGTAATTGATCAAACACCGTTTGCGGCAAACCTCGCGTTTCGGATCCAAATAAAAACGCATCATCCGCCTGATAACTTGGGACTGTATAACAGGTTTTCCCTTTGCTCGAACAAGCAAATAGGCGCGGCGGTTGAACGTTTTCCAAAAAAGCCGCGAGAGAATTATGCTCTTGAATACGCGCCCATTCGTGATAATCAAGTCCAGCGCGTTTGAGTTTTTTGTCATCCATGTCAAACCCAAGCGGATGAATTAAATGCAATTGTACATCGGCATTGGCACACAGGCGGATGATGTTGCCCGTGTTGGGCGGTATTTCAGGTTGATAGAGGATACAGTGGAACATGAACTACCTTATTGCTTTAAAAAGAAAAACGATAAATAGATTTTTTAATTGGCATGTATTATGCACTCACTATCTCGCATAAGTACTGATGAAAATCATAAATTTTTGGGTAGGGGTTTTGGAGTCCAAGATTTATCTTGGGAGTGCGTCGCCCAAGATAAATCTTGGACTCCAAAATACCGCTGATGTGCAAAGAGAAGTCTACTACTATGTGCGTAGAAATCGTTAGCCGCACTGACACAGGGCAAGTTCGTGAGCATAATGAAGATTGCGTTGGGGGTGATGAATCCTTGGGCATTGCGATACTTGCTGACGGTATGGGCGGGTATCAAGCGGGTGAAGTCGCGAGCGCAATGGCAGTAAGAACTATTATGGAAGAATTAGATCCGATTATCAAATCCTTTTCCCATTCAAAGTCTTATGCTGCCGCCATGCTACTTGAGCAAGCGGTGCAGAAAGCTAATCAAGTTATTTACAACATGGCTGAACAGGAAATTCACTATCGAGGTATGGGCACAACAGTAGTCGCCGTGTTGTTTCATAATGACTTGATGAGCGTTGCCCATGTAGGCGATTCGCGCCTGTATCGGCTCCGCTGTAACGATTTTCGCCAACTTACCAAAGATCATTCTGTCATGCAAGAATTGATCGATTGTGGTTATTATACGCCAGAAAAGGCACGCCATTCTCAGAACCGGCATACGATAACACGGGCTCTCGGCATTGAGCAAAAGCTTAATGTTGAATTTCAAGAAGATAGAGTTTTATACCAAGATATTTATTTGTTGTGTTCCGATGGTTTAAGCGATATGCTCAACGAGGATGAGATGTACACTATTGTCAGTAACAATAATAATTCTCTTGAGCAGGCGGCACAGTTATTGATTGGAGCTGCGAATGATAAAGGTGGTAAAGATAATATTTCCTTGATTTTAGTTCGTCCAGTGGCACAAAAAGGTTGGTTGCGAAGTGGATTTCGTGCCTTATTTAAATCCCCCTAAAACCTACAGGGGGATTTCACTGACTAATTATCCTTAATAATATCCACCCCTTTTGGGGGCTTGAAAATAAACAATTTGTTACTCAATCTTAGATTTCGCCTCATTTTGCGAAAAGTGATGTTGGTTGTTTGCCCTAGATTGTCCACGATTTCTAAATTCAGTAAAGTTTTCCCGTGCAAGTTGAACCGCATACTGTCAAATTGTGCTTGGGCATTTTTGGGGATGAGTTCCAAGCGCGTCACACCCCTTCGATAGGAGGGCAAATTATTAATAAAAAAATCCTCTTCTAGCGCTCTTTTGCGACTCAGTATAAAGGCGGGCGTTTTACCCAAAGTATTGCTTAGGCTTTTCAGCGTGACTTGCTCTAAGTCGTTGTCATATATCCATACTCTTTTCCCATCTGCAACTATGAGTTGATTGTAGGGTTGTTGATAATCCCAACGAAACTTGTTGGGGCGTCGTACATACATTTTGCCTTGCGACTTTTCTAATAGATGTCCATTGTCATCGTAAATATGTTGTTCAAATTGCGCGTATAAGGTGTGCAAGCCATGTAAGAAATTATCCAAGGCTTCATGGGCATAAAGCCAGTTGGGTAAACACCATAAGAAAATCAGTAAACAGTGTTGTTTCATCCCTACGCTTTCCATTTGATATTACAGCCAATGCTAGGTTTTTGATCCGGGTTAACGGGTTCTTCTGCTAATATCGCGTCTAAAGCGGCGCGAATATCTTTGCCAGTGACGGGGACATCATTTTTGGGCCTCGCATCATCCAACTGTCCGCGATAGACACACTTTAAGTCTTTGTCAAATATATAAAAATCAGGTGTACAGGCGGCTTGGTAGGCTTTGGCAACTTCTTGGGTTTCGTCATACAAGTAGGAGAAAGGATAGCCGACTTCTTTCATCTTTTCGGGGGAATCCTCAGGATAGTTGACAACATCATTGGCACTTATGGCAATGAAGGCGATGCCTTTTGCTTGGTAATCATTGGCAAGTTTCACTAATTCCCCTTGCACATGTTTGACATAAGGGCAGTGATTGCAAATAAACATAATCACTGTGGCAATGTCTGATTTTAAGGCAGAAAGTGTCGCCGTTTCACCTGTGACAGTATTGGGTAGGGTAAAATCGGGGGCAATGGTGCCTAATGGCATCATGTTGGATGGTGTTCGAGCCATAAATAATTTTCCTTTTTTGAGTTGAGTTATGCACAAATTAATCCGTTTTAGTTGGCAGATGCTTGCATGAGGCATTTTCCGCTTTGATTCTGCTGGAATTTGAGCACCTTTTGCGGGTGAAATGGATAGCTGCCAGCGGCGACAGGCTTATGACACTGTAATTTTTGCGCTCAAAGTCGGTTTTTTTCAGTACGCCTGCTTGAAAATAAAAGGTGTTGTTTCCCGCTTCAATTTGTTCGGCGAGCTTGTCGGTTTCTAGTTCGATATCGATAGTCATCTGCTGCATTGGAGCACTAGGGCGAGCCGCCTTTGTGTCAAGCTTATAAGTGCTCAAAATTTCAAGATCATTGACATCCAGTGCCAATTTTTGCTTAGACATTGGGGTTCTGATTTTGGGCTGGTTGGACAAACAGCGGCTGTAAAGCAGCAATAAAACGCGCTCTTCATTGCCGGGTGGAATCTTGTCCATAGCAAATTGCAAGGTGACTTTTTGTTTTTTATTGGGATCAAAAGCCAGCGATAAAATCTGCCGTGGGCGATGCCGTGTCTGCTTGATTTTTGGCTTCGCACATTGTTGCAATTTTTTTTCGTCGGCTTTGTCCAGCGTAATTGAGCTAATGTCGACTTGGCTTTTACCACCTGGAAACCTTCGACTTGTTGGGTTTTGGGGTTGCCCCGTGTCTCCTGGGGTTGGGAATGGTTGGCCGTCCGTTTTAGAAGCCCACGCGGGACTCGTTGCTAACAAAAAGGCACCCGCAACGGTTGAGTTTTTGAATTTTTTCATAATAATATCGGTCAGGGGCGGAATTGCCGATCCTCCTTAAATGAATGTTCTTTTTTTTTGCCCATTGAGATAGTTTCATGCCTGACATGATACCACATATTCAACTCTAATCAACTAGATTTTTTTATAAAATTAATAAAACTTTATCATACCAATGGGTCAATGCCATTAAGTTAAGAATAACTTACTAATTTTATTATAATATTGTGCAGGACGGGGTTTGCAACCCCGTCCACAACGTTTTAGAACTACAACAAAGATCATTGCATTGAGCGAGATTTAACGTCAGGGACGGGGTTGCAAACCCCGTCCAGCAGATTATAATTATTTCAAAATCAATTATTTGTCGGTTTATCATAATGGTATTGACCAATGGGTGGGCAACCACGTTGCCCACCTTATCTTACTTAATTACCGTGTCAGCGTCATAAACAACCGAGGCAATTTCTCCGGTAATCGCTCTAGCTTGTCAATAACAGTATAGCGATTCGCTCCGAAAATATCAGCCACATAGTCATCAGCATCTAGGGTGATGCAATAGGTGGTGATGCCTTTGCTTTCCAGTTCGTTAACGTCAACTGGTGGCGTATGTATAATTTAGCTGATTACAGATACTGTATCAAATCGTGAGAGAGTTTTTGAGCAACATTTTTAACCGAACTTTGTAAACTTGAATGCTTACTTAACCATTCCTCAGAAAGCTTATTCAGCTCAAATGTCTCAAAAAGAGAAGCCGATAACATGATTGTTTGTGTATTACCACCTCCCATTCCTTTTCCACCCGCCTGAAGATTCCAACTAGAACCCATAATCATGTCTGATAGGGTAACAAAACGCCATTCAACAAATTTTCTTTCCACGCTTTCGTCAACTTCACGAATGATATAAAGTGCATTACTATCAGTAGCAAGGCAAAGTCTAAGCATCATCAAAATTCGACCAGCATCAATGCCAAAATATCCTTTTTTAGTTGGACTTTTTTCCTTAATTTCTACTGGCATAACAGAACCCGTATAACTCACAACGAAGGCATCAACATCATAAGGGTCTGCCAACGGTATTTTTAATCGCTTCTTGATATGGCTATAGAAGAATGCTTGTCGTAATGTCAGTTTGGTGAGTTGTTCAGGAATCATAGTGCTGAATTTACCTAACACATCCTCCTGCCATACATTTCCTTTTGAAGCTCGCCCCCGACCTCTAGGCCATTTATTGAACGGTTCATTTTCTCCGGTTTTATGAAGTTTTTCGTGACGATAAATAAAGTGTTGCCATACGACTTTATCTGCATTAATAAGGTGGTCTGCTAAGATTCCGCCCGAAATAATCACTCCAATTCCAGATTGAGAAAGAAATGTAGAAAGTGCTTGAAACCCTCTATCAGTTTCTTTTTCTGTAATAGTCATTTGCAATTCATTGTTATCCGCAAAAATTTGCGGCAAAACAAATACGGCATAACGATACATATAGCCAGAAGATTCGTTGAGATTAGGAGATAATAACCACCCACCATCTAAGACCTTATTCGTTCCAGTTTCCTTTGAGGTTTGGACATAATTATCAAATGCAACTTCCGCAGTCATGCCACGCGCTTTATTATGGGTGATGAATTTTTGAAGATACTCAAGCGCTTCAGATTTTTTAAATTGTAGTGTCATATAGTAAGTTATTAATTTAATTCAATTAATTATGAAAATAAACTCAACTGTAATGCTGATTTTTTGACATATTTTATTAGTCTTGCCGTGTTGAGACTTTTAACCATTTCTTCGGCAATTGCTTGAACAACCGGCACAGCAACTGAATTACCAAACTGTCTATAAGCTCTTGTATCACTTACGACAATCTTAAAACTATCAGGAAAACCTAATAATCTCGCACATTCACGCGGAGTTAAACGACGTGGATTCTTATGTTGTTGCGGAATAAGTATTTCAGAACCATCCTTGTAATAACGTGCGCTAAGAGTGCGAGATATGCCATCTAAATTGGCTAGCCCATAGCCGAACCCATTTCCCTTTTTTCTATGTTTATCCGCATAGTTTTGTAAATATTGCCAAAGATGATTTGTCAGAGTGTATTTGTTATCTACTTCATCCTCAAGTATGTCACGGATTTTGGGGTTTAGGTTAGGCAAGCTTGGAAACTTAAAATCAAGCCTGTCTTTAAATCCTACTATAAATATTCGCTCACGATGTTGTGGTAATACCAAACTAGCATCCAAAATTTGATAATAAATGTGATATTTTAATTCTTCTTCAAGCGTCCATTTTATGATTTCAAAAGTTTGTCCTTTATTGTGATTTGTTAGATTTTTAACATTTTCCAGTATAAAGGCTTTTGGTTGTTTATCCTTAATTATGCGAACAATATCAAAGAATAGAGTACCTTGAGTTGGATGTTGGAATCCGTGTGAGTTTCCAAGAGCATTATGTTTGGTGACACCGGCAATACTGAAAGGTTGGCAAGGAAAACCGCCGGTTAAAATATCATGATCGGCAATGTCTTCGGACAGGATTTTAGTTATATCACCTGCTGGCTCATGTCCAAAATTTGCTTGATAAGTTTGCTGACTAAACTTATCCCATTCTGATGCAAAAACACACTGTCCCCCAACATGCTCAAATGCCAGCCGAAAACCGCCAATCCCGGCAAATAAATCAATAAAGGTGAATTTAGTAGGTAGTGGTATTGGTTTCATAATAATATCGGCAAAAAACCCTTAAGTTGTGCTGGACGGGGTTTGCAACATTGTGCTGGACGGGGTTTGCAACCCCGTCCAAGACAGGCAACCACAAGGGATTGCCCCTACGAAATGGCATTGGAGCAATCCATACATGTCGTGTATCCAGCGGATATTAAAGATTTAAGCTTCGCATGTCAATAGCCATCCTTCAAGAAATTTTTTTCCCGCCTCGTTTGGTAATTGGTTATCTGAAGAGAGCTTAATCTCCTCATAAGCTTGTGTAACATCCCGTCCCAACAATCGTAGGGAGTAACGGCGGATTTTTTCATTGTTGCGAAAACGCGCCTCTGTCATGCCATTGACATATAAATTGATAAATCGCTTTTCTTGTAGTAGATAATGATGTTCTTCTAAAATCCCTTCCTGTTTAAAGCCAAATTTAAGGGTATTTTTTTGTGATAGTTTATTATAGTCATAAACATAAGTATATATTTTATGTAGGTGATAAATATTAAAAGCTAAATCAAACACTAATAGGGTGGCTTCTGTACCATGCCACCGTGAGCGGTGTTTTTCTTTAAATAAGCCTATTAGATATTCTGCACGTTTGTGAAGGGATGAATAATCGCCTAGTGCCGCGATACCGATAGCACCGTGCTGTTTATGTTCTATCAGAAATTCCACGTAGCCAAACTCGGTTGGATCATGATCAGTCAGCCTATTTTCGAGTTGCTCTTGGGTTAAAGGTGTATTGTTAGAGTGGTAAAGACGAGTAAAGGATTCGTCTTGATAGGCGCGTAATAAGATGGGCGCGTCCTCGGGCACTGCTTGACGCACTCGCAATGAGCGGCCTTCGTTAGAAAAAATCATAAGGTTGTTATCTCATCTCTCTTTTTAAAGTGAGGCGATAAATCGCCTACTACGAACTTAGTATTCTCCGCAGAGGTGTAGGCGATTTATCGCCTAATAAACATCCTCTTCCCCTTGAGGTCTATCCTTAAACCGCCGATGCACCCATAAATACTGCTCCGGTGCTTTTCTGATTTGTGCCTCAATCAGTTGATTCATCCGTAACGCATCTTGCATCTTGTCACCACTGGGAAAGTGTTCTAGCGCAGGTTGCAAAATCACTTTATAACCTTGATTATTTTCTAAACGTTGGGTGAAAAATGGCACGACGGCGGCGCCGCTTATCTGTGCCAAGCGTGAGGTGGCAGTGTTGGTGGCCGCCTGCTTGCCAAAAAAGTCAGCAAAGACGCTATATTTATGTCCAAAATTTTGGTCGATGGCAAGCCACAGGGATTTATTTTTTTTGAGACTATGCAACATGTCACGTACCGCTTTACGGGGGATCGCTTTTTCCACACGGTTCTCGCGGTTTTTTTTCATAAAATATTCGATCAAGGGATTTTCATTGGGGCGGTAGGTGGCATGAATCGCAGTGTGCATGGTTAAAAAGCGGGTGCCAATTTCTAGTGATGTAAAATGGGCACTGAATAATATCACGCCTTGATTTCGTGCCAAAGCGGCGTGTAAGTGTTCTAGTCCTTGGATGTGTCCTAAAGGTTTTAAAGCGGCGTCCGGCAGCCACCATGCATTGAGCATTTCTAGTAGGCCCATGCCTAAGGATTCAAAATGTCTGCGTAGCAACATCTGTCGTTGTGTATCGTCCAGTTCAGGAAAGCACAGTTTTAGGTTAATATCAGCAATTCGGTGCCGGCGCGGGGCTAGTCGATAGGTGATGCGTCCGAGTTGTCGTCCCACTGCGAGTTGCCAGCGGTAGGGTAAACGAGTCAAACACCAACATAAGCCTATTCCAGCCCATAAAGGCCAGTAACGGGGTGTTAAATAGGTCATTGTTTTTATTACTTACAGGAAAATTATGAAACCCGTGCGTATTTTGTCCATAGAAGAAAATACCCAAGATTATTTGAATCTCCGTAAATTATTGGATAAGCAAACCAGTCATTTTAACATGGATTGGGCCCCCAATTATGAGAGCGCCTTAAATAAAATTGAGAATAACCGCTATGATGTTTATTTGGTTGGCTATGATATAAAACAAGCTGAACAGGGGCAGTTTTTGGCTTGGTTATATCAGTTTACCAGCATTCCAACGATTTTACTGATTAAAAATAATGAGCCTGTCAGTAGCGTGTTGCTGGAAAAATACCGGACTTATTCTCTCTGTAAAGAGCAATTGAGTTTGTCACAGCTTGAGCAATCTATCCGTTATCTCTCTCACTTGATTGCTTGGCAGAAATATGAAGAAAGATTTAAAGCCCTTTTTGATAATACGTTTGAGTTTATGAGCTTGCTCAAATCCAATGGTATTTTGCAGGAGATCAATCAAACGGCTTTGAGCTTTATTGATGGTAAACGCGAGGCAGTGGTGGGTTTTTTTTTCTGGGAAATCCCTTGGGCAAGACGATCTGAAAAAATCCAAGCACAGTTGAAATCGGCAGTGACAAGAGCTATTGAGGGCAAAAAGGCGCGTTGTGAAGTTGAGGTACAAAGATATGATGGGCAACTGACGATGCTGAATTTTTTGTTCACACCTATTAGCAATGTCCAAGGGGAAATCGTCTGGATATTGGCAGAAGGGCGCGATTTAGAGCAGCAATTGATCAGTCTCTCCTTGTATGATCAACTCACGGAATTGCCGAATCGTCATTTGCTTATGGAATATTTGGAAAAGGCGATGGTGCGTGCTAAGGAGTCCGAAAATTATCACATCGCGGTATTATTGATTGATCTGGATAGATTCAGGGTGATTAATGCAGGCTTAGGGCATGACATGGGCGATTGGTTGCTGATGGAAATTGGTCAACGTTTGCGAGCTTGTTTAGATAAAGATAAGAAAAATATCTTGGCGCGTAGTGGTGGTGACGAATTTATGATTTTATTGGATGAGATAGCAGATTTTGCCGATGCCACTGGTTTAGCGGAGACTATTGGTGAGGAGTTGGCGCGTCCGTTTTCGATGCTTGGGTATGAAATTGTGATGTTATGTAGTATCGGCATTGCTTATTATATCGATCAAAAAGAGGGGGCGGACTTGTTACGCGATGCCGATGCTGCTATGTATCGTGCTAAGAAAAAGGGTAAGTCTGGTTATGCCGTGTTTCGTCGTCGTATGCGTCATGATGTTGTCTCACGCTTGCAAATGGAGACGGATTTGCTCCAAGCCGCTAAGCAAGAAAATTTTGTTCTTGTGTATCAACCGCAAATTGATTTAGCGTCAGAGCAATTGGTTGCGATGGAAGCTTTGATTCGCTTTCGCCATCCGCAAAAAGGTCTCATTTCACCCGATAAGTTATTCGTTCAGGCACTTGAAGACACTGGCATTATCATTCCCATTGGAGAGTGGGTTTTGCATATGGCTTGTCGCCAGTTAAGAGTTTGGTGGGATGGGGGGGTGTTGATAAAGCGTGTCACTGTGAATTTATCTGCACATCAATTTCGCAGCAAAAATTTAGTCAAGAGCATCATCAAATTTCTCGAAAGTTCAAACTTGGTGCCTGAATGTTTGGAATTGGAGTTAACCGAAAGTCTGTTGTTAGAAGATGCCGAGTCCGGTATTAATACATTGAGAGAGTTGAAAGATATGGGTTTCCGTATCACCATTGATGATTTTGGTACTGGTTATGCGTCTTTGAATTATCTTAGGCGTTTTCCGGCAGATGCTTTGAAAATTGATAGCTCATTTATCAAGGGGCTCATTTCATCGACGGAAGATACTGCGATTACGATGGCTATCATTGATATGGCACATGCGCTGGGTTTAGCTGTGATTGCTGAGGGGGTTGAAACCCGTGAGCAATTGGAGTTTTTACGTGAGCAAACTTGCGATTTGGCGCAGGGCTTTTTGTACGCTGCCCCGATGGAAGATACGGCTTCCTTAGAGTGGGGTAAGCAATATTATGGGAATCAAAAATGACTAATCATTTATTAAGCATTAACAATTTATCAGTCGCCTTTGCTGGTACTGAAGTCGTGCATGAGGTGAGTTTTTATATTAATGCGGGCGAAAAATTGGCCTTAGTCGGTGAATCGGGTTCTGGTAAATCGGTGAGCGCTTTGTCGATTTTACAATTGCATAAGCAGGTTAGCTATCCCACCGGTTCTATTGAATTTGAAGGTCAGGATTTGCTCCAAGTTAAGGAGGCACAGTTGCGTCGTCTAAGGGGCAAGGAGATTGCTATGATTTTTCAAGAGCCGATGACTTCGTTAAATCCTGTCTATCCTATCGGTACGCAATTGATGGAGCCGTTGTTGCTACATGAGGGTTTAAGCAAGTCAGCCGCCCGCCGTCGTATGCTTGAGCTATTGGAGCTCACTGGGATTCCTGAACCTCATAAGCGTTTTGATGCTTATCCACAGACTTTGTCTGGGGGACAACGCCAGCGGGTTATGATTGCTATGGCTTTAGCTTGTAATCCTAAGTTGTTGATTGCCGATGAGCCGACGACTGCACTTGATGTGACGATTCAATTGCAAATTATTGAGTTGTTGGAAAAAATGCAAAAAGAATTTGATATGGCGGTGCTGTTGATTAGCCATGATTTAAATTTGGTTAAACGCTTTGCTGAGCGCATTTGTGTGATGCAAGAGGGGCGGCTGGTTGAGTCTGCGACTGTGGAAAAGTTGTTTGAACAAGCTGAGCATTCTTATACGCAACATTTACTGAATAGCCAACCGGAAAGAATCCAAACGGATTATGATTATACGGCTGCTCCGGCTCCTTTATTGGAGGGCAAAAAAATTCGTTGTTATTTTGCTCTTAAACGCAGTGATGTCAAAGCTGTCGATGATGTTAATCTGCATTTGTACCCTGGCGAAACGTTGGGAATAGTGGGCGAGTCTGGCTCCGGTAAAACAACTTTGGGCTTGTGTTTGTTGCGCTTACAAAATTGCACGGGTGCGATTCAGTTTGCCAATAAGCGTTTAGATCAGTTACACAGGCGCCAATTACGTCCCTTGCGCCGTCATTTTCAGCTTGTGTTTCAGGATCCTTATTCTTCTTTGTCGCCGCGCCTGACGGTGGAACAGATTATCGGCGAGGGCTTGGAAATCCATTTTCCGGAGTTAAGCCGTCGCGAGCGCCGTAAGCGTATCCTTTCAATACTCGCTGAAGTTGGTTTAGAAGAGGACATGTTGTCGCGCTATCCATTCCAATTTTCGGGTGGACAACGCCAGCGTATCGCCATTGCACGGGCGGTGATTTTAGAGCCTCAATTGATTTTGTTAGATGAGCCTACTAGCGCATTGGATGTGTCAGTACAGAAGCAAGTTCTTGAATTATTAGTTAATTTACAGCGTAAACACAAAATCAGTTATTTGTTCATTAGTCATGATTTAAAAGTCATTCGGGCAATTTCTCACCGTATCATTGTGATGCGTCATGGTCAATTTGTTGAACAGGGTGAAACGGAGCAGTTATTTAATCATCCTCAACGTCCTTATACGCAAAGCTTATTACATGCGTCCTTGTTTACGAGTGCTTAGCCAGCCATCGTTTTAACGAACTGTTCAGCTTCCAAAAAGCAAAACCAGAACAAAAACAGATAAGCGGCAACCAGTAATAAGAAAGCGAGGCGGACTATGGTTGAGGGTGTGCCTGTTATTAAACTATTTGTGACTGTATCTTTTACGGCGAATGCCACTGCGATTGCCACAACATAGGCGATATAGAAAGCTACGACGTAAGCCACGATATACGCTTCGCTAGTTGCCATCGCGACTAAAAAGGCTGTAACGATTGCTACAACATAAACCACGCCAAACAGCATGCCAAACATCATTCCAAAGGTTACGTTGCCCATCACGCTGCCTTCGCCTACATTGCCCAGCCATCCCGTCAATAGCCAACATCCAATTAATAGGAGTGTGAATAGTAGGTAAACACCGTGCGGCGACTCTTCGGGGACAAGCGATAACAGTCCCAATCCTGATGCTAAAATAGGCATCAATAAAGGCCCCCAGATGAGGGTACTCACTAGCCATTTGCCGACACGGTTTTCATCTTCTTCACCAAAGGTTTGCCGATAGATTTGTAATTGTTGAGGTTTAACTAAAATCCACCAGAGTAAACGTATATAGTCAATAGGATTTAGGGCTGAAAGCGGTTTTGGGGGGGTGCGACTTGGGATAAAATCTGTTCCCAACTTTGCACGGTCCATTTAGCTAGGTCTTTTTTTAAGCCCAGGAATCTTAAGTGATTGTCATGTAAGTCGTTCATAGTTTGTTGTATTCCAATAGATTTCCTGACAGTTCTGCGTTTATGTGCCCACACCCCGGGTGATAATCCAGTAACCCAACGGAGGGTCTGAATTTTAAGCTTATTGGCCTTTCAAAACACGCTCTCTTTATCAGTATAGGCTCATCATGTAAATGCTGCAAAAGCAGACTGCTTGATTTAATATATCAACTGATATTTTTAAACTTTTTTCTTTGTGATAACTATGGGCAAAAGAACAGCATTATATAACAAACACTTAGCAAAAAATGCCAAAATGGTCGATTTTGGCGGTTGGGATATGCCCTTACATTATGGCTCCCAAATCAACGAGCATCATCAGGTTCGACGTGATGCTGGTATGTTTGATGTGTCACATATGACAATCATTGATTTGACTGGGCAAGGAGTGCGAGAATTTTTGCGCTACTTGCTGGCCAACGATGTCGGGCGCTTGAAAAAAATAGGTAAAGCCCTCTATAGTTGCATGTTAAATGAACAAGGCGGTGTCATTGACGATTTAATTGTTTATTTTCAAGAAGAATGCCAATTTCGCATGGTCGTCAATGCCGCAACACGGGATAAAGATATTGCTTGGATTACACAACATGCCCAAGCTTTTGGGGTAGAAGTCCGTGAACGCGACGATCTCGCTATGCTCGCCGTACAAGGGCCGCTGGCACGAGAAAAGCTTGAGCCATTATTGCCAGACGATTTACAAGCAATGGCATTGGCACCTTTTTATGCGACTTGGAATCAAGATGAATTCTTTGTCGCACGTACTGGTTATACTGGTGAAGAGGGTTTTGAAATCATTTTACCGGCCCAACAGGCGCCTGATTGGTGGGATGCCTTGCTCGCGGCGGGCGTTGCACCTGTGGGTTTGGGTGCGCGTGATACTTTACGCCTTGAAGCGGGTATGAATTTATATGGGGTGGATATGGATGAAAATTGTTCTCCCTTGGAATCCGGTTTAAGCTGGACAGTGGCTTTTAAGCCAGAAGATCGGGATTTTATTGGGCGCAGTGCCTTGCAAGCTCAGCGAGAAAAAGGTGATCATCAAGTGTTAGTAGGCTTGGTATTGCGCGAAAAAGGTGTTTTACGCGGACATCAAACTGTGACTGTTGAGGGTGCTGGTGTGGGATATATCACTAGCGGCAGCTTTTCACCGACTTTGGGTGTTTCTATTGCGGCTGCACGTTTGCCTGCGGGGAGGTTTTCGCAAGTGAGTGTGACAATACGCAATAAACAATTACTGGCACAAGTGGTTAAGCTTCCATTTGTGCGATATGGTAAAGCTTGTATAGTCTTATGAGGAGAAATAATAATGAGTGAAATCCCAAACGATTTAAAATACGTCAAAACGCATGAATGGGTGCGTGTCGAAGAAGATGGCACTGCCACCATTGGCATTACTGATCATGCCCAACAGGAATTAGGCGATTTGGTCTTTGTTGAATTACCGGAGGCGGGTGATCAACTCGATATAGAGGCGGAGTGTGGCGTAATTGAGTCGGTCAAAGCGGCTTCCGATCTGTTGAGTCCGATAGCCGGTGAAGTGATTGAAAGCAATACTGTCTTAGCCGATACGCCGGAGTTGATTAATAACAGTCCATATCAGGAGGGTTGGTTATTTAAGGTCAAACTGGCTGAGGATAGTGGTATGGATGCGCTGTTGTCGGCTGAAGAATATGCTGAATTTTTGTAGCCCCGACAGGTGGGCAAAAAAAACACTTTGCCCACCCTACAAAAGAACGTCTTTGTGCTTAACTTAATGGCATTGCTACTACGAACCGGCGCGATCCTTTTCCTTGAATTTATAACGATCTGCGGGGTCCAAACCCCCGCTGGTCTGAAACGAAGTAACGGAATTATGCCCTACATTCCCCACACCCAAGATGATATTACTGCCATGCTTGCCACCATCGGCGTAGGCAGCATCGACGACTTATTTGATGAAATCCCTGCCGCTTTACGTTGTGGCAATTTAGAAAAAATCCCTTCGTCCTTAACTGAAATGGAAATAGGACAATTGATGCGCCAACGCGCTGCCCAAAATAGCGGAGCAGTTGGTTTTATCGGCGCGGGGGCTTATGAGCATCACATTCCTGCCGCTGTGTGGGAAATCACTACGCGAGGCGAATTTTATTCCGCCTACACGCCCTATCAAGCCGAAGCCAGCCAAGGGACTCTGCAACTTTTATATGAATTTCAGACCATGATGGCGAATTTGACGGGCATGGATGCTTCTAATGCTTCTTTATATGATGGCGCCTCGGCGCTGGCTGAGGCGGTGCTCATGGCGGTGCGCTTGAAGAAGTCTAAACGCATTTTAATGCCTACGATGGTACATCCCATTTATCGGCGCGTTGTGCAGACTCTCGTTAAAAATCAAGGTATTACGCTCGTTGAGATTCCTTATGAGGCTGAGAGTGGCACCATTGCTTTGGACAGTCTGTCTGCTGATAGTGCAGCCTTAGTCATCCCCCAACCGAACTTTTTTGGCAAGCTAGAGGCGGTGGATGAATTGACGGATTGGGCACATGCACAGGGAATGTTGGTGATAGGGGTTGTTAATCCGATCACACTGGCGGTACTCTCTTCGCCCGGCGAGTGGGGCACTAAAGGGGCAGATATTGTTTGCGGAGAAGGGCAGCCTTTAGGCATTCCCCTCTCAGCGGGCGGCCCCTATTTTGGCTTTATGTGCTGCAAAAAGGTTTATGTGCGACAAATGCCGGGGCGCATTATCGGGCGCACTGTGGATATGGATGATAAAAGGGGTTACACTTTAACGCTACAAGCGCGTGAGCAACATATCCGCCGCTCTAAAGCGACTTCTAATATTTGTACTAATCAAGGCTTAATGGTGACGGCTGCGACGATTCACACTGCTTTGTTGGGGGCGGAAGGTTTAGAGCGCGTTGCTCTTAGTTGTCATGCTAACACTACGACTTTAGTTGAAAAATTGACGGCCATTGAGGGTGTCAGTCGCGTGTTTACCGGGGCCTATTTTCACGAGGCGGTGTTACGCTTAGAAAAGCCTGTTAATGAGGTTTTGCGTGAATTAGCGGCGCGTCAGATTTTGGGCGGTTATAGTCTCGCGGCGTTTTATCCAGATTTGGGTGATTGTTTGTTGGTGTGTGCAACGGAAATGCGTACTGCGGCGGAAATTGAGCGTTATGTTGAGCATTTACAGTTGGTTATGAAGGAAAGTTAAAGTGCGTTGGTATTCTTTTTACTAAAGAAATCCGATTTTTTGAAAAAATCGGATTTCTTAACTTAAATTAAAACGAAGAAAACCAAACTACAAGGATAATTTATAATAAGGGATAAAACCAACAACGCACACTATGATCAAATCCCTTATTATAAATAGTCCTCCTCTGCCGGAGCAGGTTTGCAACCTGCTTCGTAACGTTTAACAATATCGACTGTTGAAGTTCATGCAGGCGAGCAACATCGTCTGAAGGCAAAGACTGGCGTACCAACAAGCCTTGTTTTTAAGGATGCAACGTTCAGAAGAGCCTCCGTGTTAGACAGATAGAAGTCCAAGATTTATCTTGGGTAGGGCGATTAAATCTAGTACAACGGATTGACGGAAAAAACGGATAAACATAAAACTATCAATAACTTAATCCGTTAATTCCGTCAATCCGTTGTACTTATTGTTTTATTCGTTGTTGAGCATTAGATGTACTCCACTATCTTTTCATCTGTAATTTCAGCATGATCACCTTTGGATTGGCAGACAAAAATTTTGGTATTCTCAACTGATGAAACAATAAACGGCGAATGGGTTGTTGCAATGAGTTGCAAATTTGGAAAGATTTCCTGAATTGATTGTATAAAGGTTTTTTGCCATTTAGGATGTAGGTGATTTTCGGCTTCATCAATCAGAAGAATTCCTTGTGTTTTACATAATTCTTCGATAGGTGATTGGTTGAGGATATGTATTAAATACATTTTGCCTAATAATGAAACCATTCGTTGTATTAAATAGAGATTTCCACTGTAAGAAAATTTAAGTAAGAACCATCGCTCAGCTCGGGATAATAAGCAGAGCGAGATTTATCCTCGCGTCAAAATGACAATTAGTGGCAATTTTTGCATTCCTCGAATAAAATGTCAAATTTATTTAATGCACTATAACGATTAAAACTTGTTATCGCCTGTTGGCATTAGCTTATCATTTGTTTTGGATTAGAGCGCATAGTACAACATTTTTTACTATACAATCAATTTATAACGGTATAAAAAATATAACGTTTGCATTAATCTTCACAATAAAATCTCGCCTAACAGGCAACCAACCGGATAAGACACAAACGAATTGCCTTTATTAATCGTCCAAGTTAAGGGCAATCATGGGAAACTAATACCCCGCAGGTTAATTTTACTGCCGGAGCAGGTTTGCAACCTGCTCCGTAACGTTAGTATCAATGCCATTAAGTTAAGGATAAATGCCCGCAATCGTGGTATTCGGAGTCCAAGACCTATGTTTGATGAGACTACGCCCAAACTAAAGTTTGGACTCCTAAATACCTTAACTTAATGGCATTGAACGTTAGTATCCACCTGATTATTAGGTAAATCTCGGTGGAGTCGCGATCTCGCTTAATCCACCCTACATGTTGTGATCCTGCTCAGGCAAAGGTTAAATCGGCACTGTAATTGACGAAGTACGAGACGATGCTCGTTGTGTAGAGCACCTTGTTTTTCGCCATCTTAAGCCCCTCACGCACACACAAGGAAATAAACTTTTCTAATCTCTTGCCTCGTGCTAATGGCAATAAGGGATAGTTTTTTTATCGTTCCCACGCTCCGCGTCACTGCCAGTATGATAAACCCAAAAATCCATACATGTAGGGTGGATTAAGCGGAGCGTATCCACCTGATTAATCTATAAATTAAGGTGGATCTCTGCCGGAGCAGGTTTGCAACCTGCTTCGTAACGTTTAAACTAAGCCTAGAAATCCGATCCCTCAATACTTCGGGACAAGCTTTTTATGATCAAATCCCTTATTATAAATAATCATAACCTCAAAGGCACAATCACCAAAAAGCTCAAAAAGCTCAAAAAGCTAGAAGCCCTGTTACTAAATGACAACTGAGTGGAAAAATCTCCCAGTCTCTGATGAAGCTCAAGAAGATGAAATATTTGGACTTAAACCATAACTGCCTGAAAACGAAGGTATCTAAGAAATTGAAAAAATGGCTTGATAAGCTCAATCCCGGATGGGATGAGACTCAAATGGAATGCCTTTATTAATAGCCTAGAAATCCTATTTTTTGAAAAAATATGATTCCAATAAAATCTACACACCAATCCCTGAATTCGTAAATCCCTGTGCTATCTTTCCTCTCTACCTGAGCAACCAGCACCGAAATCCAAAAGCCAGCGCACCCCAAAAGCGCAAAGCTTTTGATTTCTTACAAGCAAGAAGATAGAAAGTGATGAGATATCTAATACTAATGGCGATAATTGGGAAAATCATAGTGGTTGGAATGAGACTAATATGCCTTGTGGTTGGTATGGAGTGTTATGTAACTACACCCAAACCACAGGCACATTAACATTAGAAAAGCCTGTCAATGAGTTTTTGCGTGAATTAGCGGCGCGTCAGATTTTGGGCGGTTATAGTCTCGCGGCGTTTTATCCAGATTTGGGTGATTGTTTGTTGGTGTGTGCAACGGAAATGCGTACTGCGGCGGAAATTGAGCGTTATGTTGAGCATATGAAGGTTTTAATGCCATTATGATAAACCGCCGAGGTGTAGGCGATTTATCGCCTCAATTAAAATATTTTGTCACGCTGAGGCGATAAATCGCCTACTACGAACCCTTAACTTAATGGCAGCTTCATAAAAAAACCTCAGGAGAAACATGAAAACGCTCGCTCAGATCACGGATTTGTCGAGCCTTCAACTCCCGTTGACCATTTATAATTTCTGACACCTCGTCAATATTGCCTATTTCGGGTAAGTCACTTGGAGTCAGCGCGTTTTGTTCCATTAAAAATTGCAAAACCTCGTTACCTGAAACTTCTGGCTTAGGATAATGCCTCGTTTCATAGCTTTCAATTAAAAGACATAGCGTTTCCATTAAACTAGATAATGGATGAGTTTTATTGTCACCAACTATATCAATTAATTTCTCAAATAAAGTTAAAGTGCGTTGGTATTCTTTTTCAGAATGTGGAACAGACAATACCCTCGATACATCAGACCAAAAATGAGAAAGGGTGGTAATGACTTTTGGGTTAGACGGTTTTTTTGTGACTTCAAAAAAAACCTCCGCAAAGTGGTCAACTGGTTGAGCTATCATCACGATATCCTCTCAAAATAGAATCGATATTAAAATAATATAATTCAAATATCCTTATGAATAAATGCGAAGTGCAACATTTTAACACAAAAAAGTTGCACCTCGCGTGAATAAACCTCTAACTATCTATTGCATTCTGTTTTCCATTTTCCCAAATCATATTCTGCATGTGTTAGTACATATTTGATATATACCGTTTTTATGCTATAGAGAATTTTAGCAATTAATCTGACTTTATTGCCCCCAATATTAAAAATGATACATTCTCCGACTTGATCAACACTATTGGAAAAAGTGCGACGCAAATCATCAAAATTTTCATAATTATTTTTGCTTAGAGTTTTAAACCATCTATCTAAAGCATTTTTTGTATATGGGTATTTTTCGGCAAATTTTCTAAGTTTAGGATAGGCAATAACGTGCATTATTTGGCTTCTTTTTTCGTTTTTATTTGGCAATACCTTCGCCAAAATCAATGCCATATCGTGCGCCTCTTAAGCCCACAATAAATGTATGGTAGATTAGCTGAGCGTAATCCACCAAAAATCGTAAAAATTATACTGCTGGATGACGCGGAATAGGCGATAAATCGCCTACTACGAACTTACCATTCAATGCCATTAAGTTAAGGTTCGTAGTAGGCGATTTATCGCCTACTATTCTCCTTATCGTCTCCAAAAAGCCGGACTTAACAAAACAAGCAAAGTAAAAATTTCTAATCTGCCCAATAACATGGCAAAACTGAGTATCCATAATCCCGCTTCACTGATGCCACCGTAAGTCACCGCAACCTCTCCTAAAGCGGGCCCCGTCATATTCAAAGTGGCTGCAACACCAGAAAACGCTGTAATTATATCGACACCCGTTGCCATAAATAGCATGGACAAAAAAATGTAACTTGCCATATATAAAAAGGCAAATCCCCAGACTGCTTGTGTCACAGTGTCTGGAACTTTTTTATTGTCAATCTTGATGACAATGACAGCATTGGGATGAATCAAGCGCATGATTTCTCGAATCGCTTGCTTGTATAATAAGATAAATCGAATGACTCGAAATCCACCCGCCGTCGAGCCGACGCAGCCGCCAATAAAACCACTGCCCAAAATCAACACGGGCAAAAATAAGGGCCAGTTGCTAAAATCAGCAGTGGCATAGCCAGTGCTGCTAATAATTGAAATGACTTCAAAACTGGCATAGCGTAATGCTGTCCAAAAATGGGTATAAATACCTTGCCACATTAACACGGCAACAGTAATGGCTATCAGTACCAAGACGATATAAATAAATACACGCCCTTGAATATCGTGCCAATAGTGGCGGATATCGAATTTACGATGCCACACGACATAATGCACGGTGAAGTTAAGGCTACCTAACATAATAAATACCATCGCAATGATCTCTATCAGGGCACTGTCGTAATAGCCTAGACTGGCATCGTGAGTAGAAAATCCGCCCGTTGCAACGGTTGAGTAGCTATGCCCTATCGCATCAAACAGACTCATGCCTGCCATCCAGTAAGCCAGCGCACAGGCGACAGTTAATGCAATATAGATATATAACAATGCCTTAGCGGTCTGTTCAAGGCGTGGTGTCAATCTTTCATCGCGCATTGGACCTGGGGTTTCTGCCCGATATAATTGCATACCACCAATGCCTAGTATTGGCAACATTGCCACAGCTAACACGATAACACCTAAGCCTCCTAGCCATTGGAGTTGTTGGCGATAATACAAAATAGATTGAGGCAAGGTATCTAGGTGATTAATCACCGTTGCGCCCGTTGTAGTAAACCCAGAGACGGCTTCAAATACCGCTTGAGCGAGATTTAAATTTAAATCAGAAACGAATAAAAACGGCAGGGCTCCCACCACACTGAGAACTGTCCAAAACACGGCGGTAATCATAAAACCATCGTGTAAATGCAACTCTTTTTTATGGTGTCTGGAGGGAAACCAGAATATCACGCCTATGCCAAACATGAAGACAAATGCTATGAGAAAAGCGTTTAAAGTGTTGTCTTGATACCATAACGATACACATATAGGCGGCAACAGGGTGAGACTAAACGATATCAACAACAGGCCAATAATACGTTTAATAACAGAAGGTTGCATTTTCACTAATAATACTTAGATAATGCTTCATTTGATCAATCACCATTCAAACGTGCGTATTAAGAACTTTGGAGCCATTAGCACAGTTCCATCTAACTCATTTAACAATTTATTAACGTAGATACGAAACGCTGGGCTAATATACATCACGCTTCAAGGCTTCACGTTGATACTCAACTTCTTCTATAGTAGCTGGACTAAGCGTTTTCAATGCCTGTTCACGAGAGATACTACCCAATAAATAAGCCTCTATCACTGACTCTTGATAAATGAAAAAGTTTTCATCGGTTTTTGTCGTATTAAGTTGTTGTTGAATAGCAACTTTATACTGTTCAGCCAATTTTTTTACGCGCTGAACGATGATGTTAATAGTCATGGTTTTATTGGAATTTAAGGTTTTACCTCAATGCCATTATAAATTCATCATGCCCATGTTTTTGGCAAAACACCACATTATATTCGGGTACTTACGATCTGTGTACATCAAGGCGTTGTTGCACCAAATCTGCCCTTTTTTGAAGCTCAACTTCTCGTGTGGCTCGCTCATTCGCAAATCTTTCTGCCAATATCTGGTCTGTGAGGCTGCCTAGATTGGCATCAACGTTCAACAGAACACCTCTACCTGCCGCTACCAAAAGTAGGGTACCTACCGCGACATCGCTCAAGATATTGGGATGAGCGATATCCGCAGCTTGAGCCGCAACGTCAAGGGCTGCCACACACAGGCTCGCGCTTTTGAGCGGCACTTTGGTCGCTTTCACCGTTGCCTCTTGAATAGCCTGTTTTCGTTGTGCCTTTTCTCTGGGCAAGTTCAAGGCCGACATAAAGGTGTTGAACACGTCAATGTCATCGTCAGCGCTCACACGGACAGCCTCCAAAATCCTGCGTCCTTCGTTAATCAACGGAGAGATTCCGTCTGGCGCATCTTTGCGGCGATTCGTGATTTCCAGTGCCATTAGGACGAGTCCTAAACCGAATGCCGCAGAAACCATGCTGATCGAACCGCCACCAGGTGTGGGATCGGCTCCTGCGGTGCGATCAAGCAAATGTTCTACAGTATCTGTCCAGAGTGTTTTAGTCATCAGTATCCCCATATTGAAGTACCATTGCCTGCATGAGGTTATGAAACACCAAACTAGAAGTTAGGGGGCCAACACCCCCAGGCACTGGTGTGATCTTAGAAACCATATCTAGGACCGCATTAGTATCAACATCTCCGACAACTCCCTGTTCGGAGATGTTGATGCCGGCATCGATTACCAACTGTCCATCCCGCAAATGCTTAGGTCCAATGAGTCGTGCCTTACCAACAGCCACAAAAACGATTTCATGTTCCTTCACAATATCAGCAAGGTGCTCTGTCCGAGCATGGCACACAGTCACGGTCGCTTCCCGATTGATCAGTAGGGGAATGAGCACTTTTCCGACAGTACGGCCCGCCCCTACCACGACAACCCTCTTGCCCATGAGTGAGACCGTCGATTCTGCAAGCGCAAGGCAGGCTTTCGGAGTTGCAGCGACAATTGCTTGGTCTTCCCGCCCTGCTAGTACATGCCCAAGATTAGTAACTGTCATACCATCCACGTCCTTTTGAGCAGGAATCCGTGCGAGTGCTAGCTCTGTGTGAAGGTGAGGTGCAAGTGGGAGTGATAGCAGGATACCGTTTATGTCTCTGTCGTTCGACAGTTCTTCCAATCGGCTCTCCAATTCTTCCTGAGTGCATTCTACACCAAGATTAATCAATCGCATATCAATGCCCAGCTTTTCAGCGTTCTGGCTATTGATTCTTTGATACTGTTCCACAGCAGGATCATCTGTCGCGGCGACAACTGCCATCTTTGGGTGAACTCCGCAAGTCTTCCATCTCTCTGTTCTTACAGAAACCGATGCCTTTATTTGTTTAGCTAGTGGTGCTCCCTTTAAGAATTTCGTGTGGGTATCTGTGAGCATCATAAGTCCTACATCTCCTGTCTGGTGAAATATTTGGGATTACTACGCGCAGAATCGCAAAAGCGAAATTTCGGGTACTGGTTCACCACAGGATTCCATCCTGTCGTATTAAGTTTTTGACGCGCTGATCGATGATGTTAATATGGTCGCAATGCCGACATATCCAAGGCAGAATCCTTGGCGAGGTAAGGTACACCATATCCTCACACAATGTCAATTATTTAGGCTGGTTTGCAACCCCGTCCGTAATGTTTTAGATTCGACCATAAAACGTTACGTCCTGTCCTGCAAAAAAACCGCTAACATTAATAAGGTAAAGATTTGGCGGCTACGATCAGGCTTAGCCGCTAAATGCTGCCTCCAAATTCTCTCGACACCCTTTCGGCGCAAATGTGCCCAATGAGGCGCATTATCATCCAATAGCACCGACTCGATCCAATCCCGCCAAGGTCCTCGGGCCCACATACCAAAAGGTACTTTAAAGCCTTTCTTAGGCCGGTGAACAATTTCAAAAGGCAGATAATCTTGCGCCATCAGCTTACATACTACTTTGGTACGCAGGAGGCCTACTCGATAGGAAATCGGCAATGACTCTACAAACCGCATCACCTCCAAATCCAACATTGGAACACGGGCTTCCAGCGAAGTGGACATGGAAATTTTATCGGCATAGAGTAGCTGTGAGTCAACCAGATCCATACGGCTGTCGATCCGCATAGCACGCTCAACAGGTTCAAGCTTCAGATCACCAAGCCACTCCAACCAATCACTAATGACGGCAACAGTAATGTCATTTTCACTACGACCAGTCAGTAAAACACGTTCCTCACGATTAAACAGCGCGTAAGCCTCAGCAAAGCGATGGACCTCCTCCGCTACCGGGAAACAGCGCAAACCTCGTTCAAGCACTTCAGGCATATGCCATAGGTGACGCAATGATTGCAATCCCCAAAACAAGCTGGGAAAAGGAAAGAAACGGCGTAGCAACTCCACTTGATAGCGCCGGTATCCGCCCCAAGGTTCATCGTTACCATAACCAGTCAATACCACCGTCACATCTTGTTGCGCCCGCCGCACTAAATACCACATAGCTAGCACGGATGGACTCCCTAACGGTTCTTCTAGTGCA
The DNA here is from genome assembly GCA_039714115.1 of Pseudomonadota bacterium. Taxonomy (GTDB): domain Bacteria; phylum Pseudomonadota; class Gammaproteobacteria; order Beggiatoales; family Beggiatoaceae; genus Thiomargarita. The sequence continues at coordinate 23,918 of JBDLJY010000056.1, forward strand.
GTTACTACAGCGGGGATGACCTCACGCAAATCTTCGGGTGATACTTCAACCGCTGTGTGCGATAAACCCAACACACGGGCGGTTTCACTCGCATGATCTAGTTCACATTCCGGGTGTCCTTTACCAAAGCCCACGCTAAAAGTCGAAATGGTCTGGCCATACTCACTCGCAAGGGCGGCTATCAACGCAGAATCAATCCCACCCGACAAAAGCACACCGACTGGAACATCCGAAAGCCTTTGTCTCTGCACCGCTGCGCCCAAAATATCCCGATAAGCATGAATTGCCTCTTGTCTGCTACCCTTGAAACAATCGCGTGTTGGTAGAATATACCGCTGCAACTCACCGTGACCCGATGTCAGATCAAAGGTAAGTATATGTCCGGGCTGCAGACGGTGAACACCTTGCCAAAAGCTATGGGGGGAGGGTACAAAGTTCAGACTAAGAAAGCTATCAATAGCCGCCGGCTCAACCTCAAAAGAGGTCAAACTGGCTCTACGCAAGGCTCGAACTTCAGAAGCAAACGTTAAACGGCCTTTGTGTTCTGTGTAATACAGTGGTTTGATGCCAAAGGGATCGCGTACCAAATACAGCTTTGCCTCAACAGTATCCAAGGCTGCAAAGGCAAACATACCGTTTAACTTGCCTAAGGTAGACTGAATCCCCTTCTGAGCCAATAACTCAACCAAAGTTTCCGTATCCGAATGTCCCCGAAAAGCCCCCTTTAGTGTTTTCCGCAGCTCAAGATGGTTATAGATTTCGCCATTATAAGTTATCCACCAACGTCCATCGTGGCTTTGCATGGGTTGATGACCCGCGGCGGAAAGATCGAGAATAGCCAAACGGGTTTGCCCCAACCACACTGATTTTCCGGCAATAGAAAGTAATTGTTCACCTTGATCATTAGGTCCTCGGTGCGATAAATCATGTAACAACTTAATCTGGACTGCCGGATTCGTATCCTGACCAATTAAACCAATAATTCCACACATTTATATTTGCCTTCGCCAAATCTATTAAGTACTGAATCATGAATTTTATGGTATTTTAAGCGATCACGCTGCCGGACGGGGTTTGCAGCCCCGTGGGAAACGTTTTCAGAGCATCACTAAAACGTTACTTCGCCGTTTGCAAACCTGCTCCGGCAAAAGATTCTCACCTATCGCCGTCATGCCTGGAGCGGCTTCTACATAACCACGAAATCGGACTGCTCGGATTTTCGGTGACAATCGCGGGGCGTAGGCTTAATACTTTGCCTTCTACATGGCAATGCCATATCGTGCCGCCCAAAGACGTTCTTTTAATATCTCGGCACGATATGGCATTGCTTCTACATGGGCGTTGATGCGGTTGCCTAAGCTGCACCGTTTTCGACTTGTACGCTGGTTTGTAATCATCGGTTAGTGCTTTGATTTGTAATGCCTTGTTTTAATTTGAACATCAGTCGGGTTCCTTTCATTGCAAACAGACAGCATATGGTAGTTCAATAAAGCAACACAAAGCCTGTGAGTTGACGCATAAAATAATCCAATGGCTGCTGGACTAAATGGACTATTATTGCATTGATTATTCCTTTGAGCAACTGCTTGAAACGTTGGCGATAGACTATAATAAGCCGCCATCTCCTCCACCCGATTATGGGGCACCTCTCCATCCCCAGCGGTTGCAACCCATAAACTGGCTGATCCGTCCCTAAGTAATGTGCATACTTAACAGCACTCAAAGCGGTACTCGCCGCCGGAGGTACATAAAAAAGGAAAATTGCCGGTAATCCGTCACCGATAGATTTTCATAGGAGGAGCCAGAGACGTTCTTGGGCAAAAGAGAGTGGCAGTGGTGGTGCTTGGCGTTGTGAATTCACTACGGAGCGGACGGAGCGCCGGCGGTGCGACCTTCTTGTTTATGAGTCGGTTGTGAAGTTATCATTGCTTATCCTCAATTTTTGAGTCACACTACAAGGATGTTATATAAACCTGTTCATCATCCCTGGCTCGTTTGAGCGTCGTGTATCCATCGTTTTTAATAAGCCAGAAGACTTCATTCAATTCTAGCGCATTAAGAAAATCGGGAGAATGGGTTGAGATAAATACTTGCCTTCCGCGATTGGCATACATACGAAACTCTTCAGCAAGTTCCTATAACAATTTGGGATAAAGTTTATTTTCAGGTTCTTCAACGCATAATAGGATCATAGAGCAAAACCAGATAAGCAAACATTTTGATGGTTCCGTCGGAAACATGCTGTGCTTTTATTGATACCCCTTAAGTCAATGCCATTAAGTTAAGACAAACCTGACAGGTGTCAAAAACCTGTCAGGTTAATTTTTTATT
>JBDLJY010000057.1:0-26209 GCA_039714115.1 Pseudomonadota bacterium
CTCTAGTAAGTCCTCATTGGTTAGTCTGCTCTTACACTCAGGGCAGATTCCGCCTTGCCTCTTCAGCATCTTGGCCTTTGATGGTGTTATGTTGCCATACCCCTTAGACAGTCTATCTGCCCAATAGGCGGTGTCACCATCATAAAATGACCTATCAAAACCGACTTTGGCGTAACTACCGGTACGCTCTTTATGCTTGGAGTAAGCCTTTATAGCCTTCACGACTTCACCTTTTTTTCTGGCCATAAATACCCAGTTTCTCCCGTTGGAGTGGCCGAAATATTTTTCAACTATCCACTTCTTACCTCTGTGTGGGTGCCTACGTTGCGCCCACTGGTATAGCCTTTTCCACAGTAACATATCTAATTTCCCGAAAGCTTCACTAGAGTGTACTGTTTTGTAATAGTTTGCCCAGCCCGTTATCTTGGGTTGGATAGCCCCTATCAAGGCTTCTGCCGTGGCACTCTTCATTTTCCAGATTGTGTCGCTTATTTCTCTCCAATGCGCTTTAATCTTGTCTTTAGTCGGTTCTACTCGTAATACGTGCGTTGCTTTGGCTCGATTCTGTTCCGTTTTAGTACCATTCATCAGCTTAAGCTTATAAGTACCCTTAATCTGAGTTTCATAATGCCGTATGTGATGGCCTAAGAAGTCGAAACCCTCTGTCGAATGTATTATCTTAGTTTTCTCCTGAGATAATGTTAACCCGCGAATTTGTAGCCATTGCTCTATAAAACTTTTTGATTCCTCTATAACTGCTTTGTCCTCATGGATTACAACAAAGTCATCGGCGTATCTGATTAAGTCTATTTTCAGATGGCCTCTAAGCTTGTACTCCTTGCCTGTCTTTTTATCAACCCTTATATTGACAGTGCTGGAGCCGATTTTATTTTTCCGGGTCCAACCTCCACGCAAGTGTTCAATCAGGTCGGTTTCCATTTGGTCAAGAGCTATGTTAGCCAATAGCGGTGAGATGGTACCACCTTGCGGCGTACCCATTTCTGTCTGGTGTGTCTCTTTTTCAAACACATACCCAGCCTTCAGCCACCGCTTGACAATTGGCCTCCAGTGTGAATCAATTTGCTTAGCAAGATAATTATGGTCAATGTTGTCAAAGAAGCCTTTGATGTCAGCGTCCAAAATCCATTTATGCTTTTTCAGTAGCACGCTGGCAATCTTGTCGATTGCATCGTGACATCCCATACCGGGTCTGAACCCAAAGCTGCATGACTCAAACTTGGCCTCATAATATGGCTCTAAGGCCATCTTTGTCGCTGCTTGCATTGCTCTGTCTTTAATCGTGGGGATGCCTAATGGCCTCATCTTGCCGTTAGCTTTCGGTATCATTACCCGCTTAGCCGGCACTGGCCTATATTTATCCCATCCCCCGCGAATTGTGTCCAGAACATTTTTGACCAGCTTTATCTTTTCTTTTGGCGTTTTCGCTGTCTTGAAATCTATGCCCGGAGTACGCTTGCCAGTGTTATCGGTAGTCACCTTTCTGACTGCGTACAACGCGCCGCACTTCGAGTTTTGTAATAGGTACATCAGGTTTTTGGCCTTACTGTACTTGCCTGCTTTTGTAGCCTTATAAATTCGCTTTTGCAAATTGAACACAAGCTGGCGCACTTTCTTCCAGATTATAGTATCCCAGTCCCAGTCCTTCATAAGCTCTTTATTAGCCTCGTCATCAGACAATAAGTATGATGATGGGAGCCTACTGGGCGCATAGCACCCCTGAAACTCGGATGCCACGCTCGGGAGTTGGTTACTCCAAAGAATGTTCATAAATTAGTTAGTCACCTACCGTTTCTATCGACAGTTGCCCGCCGAAATTGCTCAATTGAAAATATAACTTATAGTTATTCCGTGAGGTTAATCAGCATATCCAGAGTCCCACTTGGATGATTTCATCTGGCTTTGGCTTTCCCACCTCATCCTATCCAGTGCTGCCGCTAAATACCGAAGGGCATTCCTCTTGCATCCTGCAAGTGGCATAGAATCTTAGCACTGTTTTTACTCGTTCCTACAGCATGTCTTACATACAGGGTTAAAGAATAGCCATTAGTCGAAAGCGTATCGGACAGTCGGACTTGGAAACCTACAGTCCAAGCCCCTAAAAACCTGTTATCCCATAAAGAGATTTTGGATTATCGACCTTAAAACTACTCTCATACCTGCTACGCTTGCCCTTTTGAGGCTTTATGACCTTGCACTGGACACTCACTTCCGTAATCTATGAGCCCCGGCCATTGCTTTCTAGCCATCTGTCATGCTAGGTGGAATAGGCATTTAGCATCCCACACCATACTGCAAGTTTTTAAATAAGGCTTTGTTTTTGCTAACGAATTCTTAGCGCATTAGGCCAAACGAGTCGCACATAAGCTTTCCAATAAGTCCCCCAAAATTGATGCCACCACAGTTAGCAAACATAATACCATAAAAAAGATTAATGACATTAATGACATTGATTGGTAAAGGGCATAACCGAGTGAAACCATTGAACTCATCAGCAAAGCACCCGCGACGCCTTCCCATGTTTTCCCCGGACTGATTTGATCGGCCAGTTTTCTTGAACCCCAGCGTCTTCCGGCAAAATAGGCTCCACTGTCCGCTGTCCAAATCAATACTAACAAAAAAACGACCCAGTGCCAGCCATAATCCTTATGCAAAATCAATAGGGCCATCCAAGCGGGTAACAATATGAAAAAACCCAATAGGGCTTTAATAAACGGAGAACTTGGCACGAGTGAGTGCCCCTGTTGATAACGCAATACCCAATACAATGCCATTAACCACCACAGACACGCGGCTAATAATATTATTAATATATTGCTCCACGGTAGCTGCCAGAGCGAGTAAGCCAGCACCAATCCGACCACAACAGTATATAGATGCCGCCTTATCCCACACAAGCCCGCCCACTCCCACGCGCCCAGCACAACAAAAATACATAAGAACCATGCCACCGTCTGCGTAGATAAACTCAATATCCACACTATTAGGGGTATTAAAAAAATGGCGGTAAGCAGACGTTGCTTAAGCATTTTTTTCTTCTTTCAGTTGAGCGCCGGTGCGTCCAAAGCGACGCTGACGGCTAGTAAAAAAATCTAATGCCTGCATAAAAGTATCCTTATCAAAATCAGGCCATAGTGTATCCGTAAAATATAACTCCGTATAAGCCAATTGCCATAACAAATAATTACTGATCCGTTTTTCGCCGCTTGTACGAATAAATAAATCCGGCTCTGGTAAATCTGCCAAACACAATTGTGTCGCAAACAGACTATCGTTAATATCCTCACTTCGCAGAGAACCTTGTTCGACTTGCTTGGCTAAGCTTTTTGCCGCCTCAACAATGTCCCACCGTCCACCATAATTGGCTGCCACTATCAAAATTAATCCAGTATTATGTTCAGTCAATTTTTCGGATTCAGCAATCAATTGTTGCAATTTGTCTGAAAAAGCTTCGCGGACTCCAATAAAGCGTAAACGCACCTTGTTTTTATGTAATGCCTTAATCTCCCGTTGCAACGCCGTCATAAACAATTCCATCAATAAGTTGACTTCTTGTTTAGGACGCTGCCAGTTTTCGCTGCTAAAGGCAAACAAGGTCAATACTTCAATGCCGTGTTTCCCACATAATTTGATCGCCCGACGTACTGCCTCAACCCCGGCTTTATGTCCGGCATGGCGTGGCAAGTGCCTTTTTTTGGCCCAGCGACCGTTACCATCCATGATGATGGCGATATGGCGTGGTAGATATGAATCAGTCATTAGTTATCAGTTAACATAATATAAAAAAAATGTAGGGTGGATTAATCCCTCGGTTTAGTCCACCATCTGTAGGGTCAATGCCATGGCCTCACCATCTTGCACATCGCCTTAAACTTCCATTAACTCAGCATCCTTATTGTGCAGCACAGCCTCAACTTCGGCAATAAGTTTATCCGTCAATTTCTGAATCAATTCCTCACCATGATGCGCCTCATCTTTAGAAATATCCCCCTCTTTCATCAACCCCTTAAGATCATGATTAGCATCACGGCGAATATTACGAATAGCAACCCGTGCCCCCTCAGCTTCCTGGCGCACAACTCTCACTAAATCACGCCGCCTCTCTTCCGTCATCGGCGGCAACGGCACACGCAGCAAATTCCCAACATTAGTCGGATTCAGCCCCAAATCAGAATCCCGAATCGCTTTTTCTACCGTCGCCACCATAGCTTTTTCATAGGCTGTCACCCCTAGCGTCCGTGGATCTAGCACAGTAATATTGGCGACTTGATTAATGGGCGTATCGGTGCCGTAATAAGGCATGGTAATGTGTTCGAGCAAACTGGTATGGGCACGCCCGGTACGAATTTTAACAAATTCCGCTTTCAGAGCTTTGACGCTTTTGTGCATACGCTCCTCAGCGTCCGTTATAGTCATTGTTAAACTCAGTCATATAGGTCATGTCTTAATAGTTCGTGTTCTATCCTCGAATTTCACCCTATACAACTGGTCTACAAAACCGTGCTTGAGACTTTCGACCTCACACGGCTCCTCGGATTCATGTCTCCAGACATGAGCATCTTTTTCAATCAGTCAGACGCTATAACTTGTGTCTTGCACGAAGTCATGGGCTCGCTCGAACATTATTACCCATGCCTTAGCTACTATAGTCCGCATCAATACCACACTCTCTCGTCTTTGTGCGTGCTACCACTACCGAACTGATTCTTACCGTAGTGTCCCAGGCTTTTAATTTCTTCTGCGTGACGCTTGTCGTGACAGTGGCGGTGCATGAGTACCAAGTTAGCGTACTCATCCTTACCCCCTTTGCACCGGTGTACTACATGGTGCGCTTCGAGTAAGTCCTCATTGGTTAGTCTGCTCTTGCATTCAGGGCAGATACCGTCTTGTCTCTTTAGCATCTTAGCCTTTGATGGTGTTATGTTGCCATACCCCTTAGACAATCTATCTGCCCAATAGGCGGTGTCACCATCATAAAATGACCTATCGTAACCGACTTTTGCATAACTACCAGTACGCTCTTTGTGCTTGGAGTAAGTTCTAATCGCCTTCACGACTGCACTATCTTTTCTGGTCATAAATACCCAGTTTCTCCTTATGAGTGACCAAAGTATTTTTCAACTATCCACTTCTTACCTTTCAGCGGGTGCCTACGTCGCGCCCACTGATATAGCCTTTTCCATAGCAGCATATCTAGTTTCCCAAAAGCTAGCTTCACTGGAATGTACTGTTTTGTAATAGTTGGCCCAGCCCGTTATCTTGGGCTGGATAGCACCTATCAAGGCTTCTGCCGTGGCACTCTTCAGTTTCCAAATGGTGTCGCTTATTTCTCTCCAATGCGCTTTAATCTTGTCTTTAGTCGGCTCTACTCGTAAAACATGCGTTTTTTTGGCTCGGCTCTGTTCCGTTTTAGTACCGTTCATCAATTTAAGCTTATAAGTACCTTTAATCCGGTTCTCATAATGTCTTATGTGATGGCCTAAAAAGTCGAAACCTTCTGTCAGTCGAATTTTCTATCCTCGTTTTCTCCTGAGATAGTGTTAGCCCGCGAATTTTTAGCCATTGTTCTATAAAGCTTTTTGATTCATCTATAACTTCTTTATCTTCATGGATTACAACGAAATCATCTGCGTATCTAACAAGGTCTATTTTCAATTCATTTCTTACCTTGTATTTTTTCTGGGTCTTTTTGTCAGTTTTTACACTGACAGTACATGGGCCGATTTTCATCTTCCAGCCCTTTATCCCCCGCAGGTGCTTAATCAGGTCAGTTTCCATTTGGTCGAGAGCTATGTTAGCCAATAGCGGCGAGATGGTACCACCTTGTGGTGTACCCATTTCTGTCTGGTGTGTCTCTTTTTCAAACACGTATCCAGCCTTTAGCCACCGCTTGACAATTGGCCTCCAGTGTGAATCAATTTGCTTAGCAAGATACTTATGGTCAATATTATCAAAGAAGCCTTTTATGTCAGCATCTAAAATCCATTTTGACTTTCTCACTAACACGTTAGCAATTTTGTCAACTGCATCCTGACATCCCATTCCTGGTCTGAAACCATAACTACAAGATTCAAACTTGGCCTCATAGTATGGCTCCAGGGCTAACTTTGTTGCTGCTTGCATTGCTCTATCTTTAATCGTAGGGATGCCTAGCGGCCTCATCTTACCGTTAGCTTTCGGTATCATTACCCGTTTAGCCGGCACTGGCCTATACTTATCCCATCCCCCACGAATCGAGTCAAGCGCATCTTTGACCAACTTAATCTTGGCTTTTGGCGTTTTCGCTGTTTTAAAATCTATGCCCGGTGTACGCTTGCCAGTGTTATCGGTAGTCACCTTTCTGACAGCATACAACGCGCCGCACTTCGAGTTTTGTAATAGGTACATCAGGTTTTTGGCCTTACTGTACTTGCCTGCTTTCGTAGCTTTATAAATTCGCTTTTGCAAATTGAACACAAGCTGGCGCACTTTCTTCCAGATTATGGTATCCCAGTCCCAGTCTTTCATAAGCTCTTTGTTAGCCTCATCATCGGACATTAAGTACGATGCTGGGAGCCTACTGGGCGCATAGCACCCCTGAAACTTGGATGCCACGCTCGGGAGTTGGTTACTCCAGAGAATATTCATAAATTAGTTAGTTACCTACCGTTTCTATCGACGGTCGTCTGTCGAAATTGCTCAATTGAAAATATAACTTTTAGTTATTCCGTGAGGCTAATCAGCATATCCAGAATCCCACTTGGATGATTTCATCTGGCTTTAGCTTTCCCACCTCATCCTACCCAGTGCCGCCGCTAGATACCAAAGGGCATCCCTCTTGCATCCTGCAAGGGGCATAGAAATCTTAGCACTGTTTTTACTCGTTCCTACAGTATGTCTTACCTACAGGTTTAGGGTAAAACCAATAATCGGGTGTGTATCGGACAGCCGCGAATGGAAAACCGAAGTCCAATCGCCTACAAACCTATTATCCCGTAAAGAGATTATGAATTACCGACCTTAAAGAAATTCCCATGCCTGCTACGCTTGCCCTTTTGAGGCTTTATGACCTTGCACTGGACACTCACTTCATCGGAGCCCCGGTCATTGCTTTCTAGCCAACTGCCATGCTAGGTGGTGATAGACATTTAGTATCCCACACCATACTGTAAGTTTTACTATAAGGCTTTGTTTTCGCTAACGAATTAGCTCATTAGGCCAAACGAGTCGCACTCAATCATTTCATTCATCAGCCTTCACCCTCATTATCAATCAGCGTTCCTTCATCAAAACCACTAATGGCACGGACAAGCGCACCCGTTTTGCCCATATCAAGCACCCGTAACAGCATCTTATTATCCCGACACAGGACAACGGCTGTCGTGTCCATCACGCCTAAGCTACGTTGAATAACTTCATTATAACTTAAACGTGAAAAACGCTTAGCACTTGGATCCGTTACCGGATCAGCACTATAAACACCATCAACTTTAGTCGCTTTTATCATTAAATCCGCACCGATTTCAATAGCGCGTAAACTAGCAGCCGAGTCGGTGGTAAAAAAAGGGTTGCCCGTCCCTGCCACAAAAATCGCTACTCGCCCCTTTTCTAAGTGGCTGATAGCACTTCGTTGTGTATAATCTTCACAAACGGCTGACATGCCAATGGCTGACATGACGCGGGCTTCAACTCCCAGTTTTTGTAGGGCATCTTGCATGGCTAAACCATTCATCACGGTTGCCAACATGCCCATATAATCTGCCGAAACTCTATCAATACTATTCAAACCTACACCGCGAAAAATATTTCCCCCACCGATGACAATACCTAACTGTACATCAAGACGCACGAGTTCTTGCAACTCTTGTGCCATGCGGGATATGACCGCTGGGTCAATACCAAATTTAGCATCACCCATCAACGCCTCGCCGCTGAGTTTCAGCAACACGCGATGATAGACTATGGAAACTTTAGACATGGTTGATCCTGCCACTGTCAAATAATTACATTTAAAGGAGGGACTGGTCCAAGATAAATCTTGGACTCCTGCTGGTAAGTTCGTAGTAGGCGATTTATCGCCTACTACGAACCTGCACGATATGGCATTGGGCTAAAAGGAGGGGGTTAGGTGTATCATCCCTAACCAGTAGCCTGTTAAACTTGGCACTATAGGTCACTTCTTTTACCTAAATCGCAACCTTGGATTTCACCCCATAATGCCAGTCTTCAAAACCGTACGTGAGACTTTCGACCTCATACGGCTCCTCGGATTCATGTAGTCTAACATGAGCGTCTTTTTCAATCAGTCAGACGCTATAACTTGAGTCTTGCTCGAAGTTATGGGCTCGCTCGAACGTTATTACCCATAACTTAACTACTATAACCCGCATCAATACCATACCCTCTCGTCTTTGTGCGTGTTACCACTATCGAACTGATTCTTTCCGTAGTGTTTCAGGCTTTTAATTTCTTCTGCGTGTCGCCTATCATGGCAATGCCGGTGCATGAGTACTAGATTGGAGTATTGGTCTTTACCGCCTTTGCACCTATATACTACATGGTGCGCCTCTAGTAAGTCCTCATTGGTTAGTCTGTCCCCACATTCTGGACAAACCCCGCCTTGCCTCTTCAGCATTTTAGCCTTTGATGGTGTTATGTTGCCATAACCTTTAGACAATCTATCTGCCCAATAGGCGGTGTCACCATCATAATATGACCTATCAAAACCAACTTTAGCGTAACTACCGGTACGCTCTTTATGCTTGGAGTAAGCCTTTATTGCTTTCACAATCATGCCATCTTTTGTAGCCATAAATACCCAGTTCCTCCCGTTGGAGTGACCAAAATATTTCTCAACTACCCATTTCTTACCTTTTAGCGGATGCCTACGTCGCGCCCACTGATATAGCCTTTTCCATAACAGATGGTCTAGTTTGCCAAATGCCTCACTAGAATGCACTGTTTTGTAGTAATTTGCCCAACCAGTTATTTTTGGCTGGATAATATTTATTAAGGCTTCTGGCGTGGCACTCTTCAATTTCCAGATTGTGTCACTGATTTCTCTCCAGTGCATCTTTATCTTTTCTTTAGTTGGTTCTACTCGTAATACATGCGTTGCCTTGGCTCGCTTCTGTTCGATTTTAGTGCCGTTCATCAGTTTCAGCTTATAAGTACCCTTAATCCGGTTCTCGTAGTGCCTTATATGATGGCCTAAAAAGTCGAAACCTTCAGTTGAGTGTACTATCTTCGTTTTCTCCTGAGATAGTGTTAGTCCACGTATTTGTAGCCATTGCTCTAGAAATCTTTTGGATTCCTCTATAACCTCTTTATCCTCATGGATTACAACAAAGTCATCGGCGTATCTTACTAGGTCTATTTTCAGAGATTTCCTGGCTTTGTATTTCTTGCCAGTCTTTTTGTCAGTTACTATACTGACAGTGCCTACGCCAACTTTCATTTTCCAACCTTTTATCCCGCGTAAGTGTTCAATCAGGTCAGTTTCCATTTGGTCGAGTGCGATATTAGCCAATAATGGCGAAATGGTGCCACCTTGCGGCGTACCAGCTTTAGTCTGATGTGTTTCACTTTCAAACACATATCCAGCCTTCAACCATCGTTTGACTATTGGTCTCCAATGTGTATCAATTTGCATGGCAAGATGTTTATGGTCAATATTATCAAAGAAACCTTTGATGTCAGCATCTAAAATCCATTTCGGTTTTTTCAATAGGGTGCCAGCGATTTTTTCAACGGCATCATGGCACCCCATACCTGGTCTGAATCCAAAGCTACATGACTCAAACTTTGCCTCATAATAAGGCTCCATTACTAATTTCGTTGATGCTTGCATTGCTCTGTCTTTTATGGTAGGGATACCCAACGGCCTTAACTTACCGTTAGTCTTGGGAATCATCACCCGCTTAGCGGGCTTTGGTCTGTACTTATCCCAACCCCTACGAATCGTGTCCAGAACATCCTTGACCAGCTTAATCTTGTCTTTTGGCGTTTTCGCTTTCTTGAAATCTATGCCCGCTGTACGCTTGCCAGTGTTGTCAGTAGTCACCTTTCTGACAGCATACAACGCGCCGCATGTCGAGTTTTGTAATAGGTACATTAGGCTTTTGGCCTTACTGTACTTACCTGATTTTGTAGCCTTATAAATTCGCTTTTGCAAGTTGAACACAAGCTGTCGTACCTTTTTCCAAATGATAGTATCCCAGTCCCAATCCTTCATCAGCTCCTCGTTAGTCAGAGAATATGATGAAAACTTTTGGGGCAGTGAGCCCCCATCAAGAGACTCAAATACCCCATCAAGAAACTGGTATTTCCAGAGAATATTCATAATTTAGTTAGTTACCTACCGTTACTATCTATGGTTGCCCATAAAAGTTGCTCAATTGAACTTATAACTTTTAGTCATTCCGTGAGGTTAATCAGCATATCCAGAATCCCACTTGGATGATTTCATCTGGCTTTAGCTTTCCCACCTCATCCTACCCAGTGCCGCCGCTAGATACCAAAGGGCATCCCTCTTGCGTCCTGCAAGTGGCATAGAATCTTAGCACTGTTTTTACTCGTTCCTACAGCATGTCTTACATGCAGGGTTAGGGTGTAACCAATAATCGGATGTGTATTGGACAGCCGCATTTGGATAGATACCCGTCCAGATGCCTTATTACCTGTTATCCCATAAAGAGATTATGCATTACCGACCTTAAAGATACTCCCATACCTGCTACGCTTGCCCTTTTGAGACTTTATGACCTTGCACTGAAACTCACTTCCAATGAGCCCCGGCCATTACTTTCTAACCAACTGCCATGTTAGGTGAGATAGGCATTTAGCATCTCACACCATACTGTAAGTTTTTAACTTAAGGCTTTGTTTTTGTTAAGCAAAGCTTAACGCATTAGGCCAAACGAGTCGCACGTACCTGTTGCATCACTTCATCGGCAAAATTTTCGCTTTTCTTTTCAATACCTTCACCGACTTCAAAACGCTCAAAATGTGCAACGCTGGCTTGATTGGCTTTCAGCAATTTTTCGACCTTTTGGTCAGGGTCTTTAACAAACGGCTGACCGAGTAGCGTGATTTCGCCTAAAAACTTACTAAGGCGCCCTTCGACCATTTTTTCAATGATATTAGCAGGTTTACCACTATTAGCCGCTTGTGCCGCAAAAATTTCTCTTTCTTTGGCAACTGTCTCGGCGGGCACTTGTTCGGCAGACACGCATACCGGACGACTCGCTGCAATGTGCATCGCAATATCTTTGGCTAATTCTGCACTACCACCGCGCATATCTACTAAAACACCAATCCGCGTCCCATGTAAATACACACCCGAATTGCCCGTTTCCATTAGGGCAAACCGCCGCACATTGATATTTTCACCGATTTTGGCAATTAAATCTTTACGTGCGTCTTCAACGCTTTTTACGCCACCCGCTAAGGGTGCAGCCATCAGGCTTTCCAATTTGTTAGGACAATCACGTAAAACAGTAGCCGCCACCGCGTCACAAAAATCTTTAAAGTCATCGCCTTTAGAGACAAAATCTGTCTCAGAATTGATTTCTACCATTGCAGCATGCTTGCTGTCTTGCTGTATGACAATCAAACCCTCGGCTGCGACACGTCCCGCTTTTTTAGCGGCTTTGGCTAGGCCTGATTTACGCATCGCGGAAATGGCCGCTTCAATATCACCAGCACTTTCCACCAGTGCCTTTTTGCATTCCATCATGCCCGCACCGGTGCGTTCACGCAGCTCCTTAACCAATGCTGCTGAAATTTTCATATTATCCTCTTGATTTAAATTAGCCCGACGATGGTGGGCAACAAAAAGACGTTGCCCACCCTACATTATTTCTCCTCAACCTCCACTTTCTCCTCAACCTCCACGAAATCGTCCACTCCATCAACCATTTCCAAGCCAGCTTGGCGGCCTTCAAGAATGGCATCTGCTACCCCATTCGCATACAAAGTAATAGCACGAATAGCATCATCGTTGCCGGGGATGACATAATCAATATTTGTAGGGCTATTGTTAGTATCTACAACGCCAGCGACGGGAAGGCCCAATTTAGTCGCCTCTTTGACCGCAATTTTCTCATGGCCAACATCAATAATAAATAAAGCATCGGGCAGGCTATCCATATTTTTAATCCCACCCAAGCTACGCTCCAGTTTTTCCAACTCACGAGTCAGCGACAGTGCCTCTTTTTTCGTTAAGCGATGTAAAGTGCCATCTTGTCTGAACATCTCCAAATCCTTGAGACGCCTGACAGAGGCTCTGACCGTTTTAAAATTGGTCAGCATACCCCCTAACCAACGGCGGTTCACATAAGGCATACCGCAGCGAATAGCGGCCTCTTTAATCACCTCTTGTGCGGCACGTTTTGTACCAACAAATAAAATCGTGCCTTTTTTGGCTGCCAGTTTACCCAAAAAATTCGTTGCCTCATTAAACATGGGCAACGTATGTTCAAGGTTAATGATATGGATTTTATTGCGATCCCCAAAAATATACGGGGCCATTTTGGGTTTCCAGTAACGAGTCTGGTGACCAAAATGCACCCCTGCTTCCAGCATTTGACGCATAGATATGTTGACCATAAATGTTTATTGCTCCAATTGGGTTGTTCCTCCACACTCCCCATATATTGACTCTGAACAAGAGCACCCCAATTTATGTGACGGAGTATGTGTGGCATAACATAAATAAAGAAAGACGTGAATTTATACCATAAAAGGCTTATCAAAACAATCTATTGTCATGGTTATCTCTCTAAAAAACTCTGAAGAAATTGAAAAAATGCGCGTTGCCGGACGTTTAGCCGTTGATGTGTTGGACATGATCACTCCTTATGTGCAAGCCGGTGTGACCACTGACGAATTGGATCGCTTATGCCATGACTATATTGTTAATGCACAGCAGGCGATCCCTTCCCCTTTAAATTATAAGGGATTTCCGAAGTCTATTTGCACTTCCGTCAATCATCAGGTCTGTCATGGCGTGCCTGGAAAAAGGAAATTGAAAAACGGGGATATTGTTAATCTTGATATCACCGTTATGAAAAACGGCTATCATGGCGATACCAGTCGAATGTTTATCGTTGGTAAACCCAGTATCCGTGCCAAACGCCTGGTAGAGATTGCTTATGACTGTTTATGGATTGGCATCCGTCAAGTCAGGCCGGGTGCCTATTTAAATGATGTGGGCAAAGCTATTCAACGTTATGCGCTATCCAAAAAATGTTCCGTCGTACAAGATTATTGTGGACACGGGATAGGCCGCTATTTCCATGAAGATCCTCAAGTTTTACATTATTATAATCCAAAGGCTGAGGATGTCTTATTGCGACCCGGTATGACATTTACTATTGAGCCGATGATTAATGCGGGTAAGCGAGAAGTTAAAAAATTAGCCGATAAGTGGACTGTGGTAACCAAAGACCATAATATTTCGGCGCAATGGGAGCATACCGTTTTGGTAACAGACGATGGTGTTGAAGTCCTCACACTTGCTGATGGTGAACAGCAGCCATCGCCTGACTCTAAATAACAACTGTTCAATTGATAATCTGATATGATCGCTGTTAAGTTTTTTGCCAGTTTACGTGAACAATTTGGAAAAAGTGAAATCCAAGTCGATTCTGCCGAGCCATTAACGGTTGCCCAAGTTTGGGCTCTGGCTTGTGATAATGCGCCCCTACCTAGCCATATTCTTATGGCAGTGAATATGGAATATTCAAACGAAAATCGCTTGGTGCAAGAAGGCGACGAAGTGGCATTTTTTCCACCCGTCACCGGAGGATGAGATGAAAGTTGAAGTCACTGAAAATGAATTCAACCCTTGGACAAGTTTACAAGCTTATGAAGATACCTTGGTTGCTCAACATGGTAAATGCGGTGCCGTCGCTACCTTTGTCGGCACTATGCGCGATGAGGGTAAAACGGTACAAAGGTTGTTTTTAGAACATTATCCGGGGATGACGGAAAAATATTTGCATGGCATCAGTGAAACCGCTTTGCAACGTTGGGACATTCTTGATACGCTTATTATTCATCGTGTTGGAGAGATGCTGCCGGGGGATACGATTGTTTTAGTTGCGGCTTGGGCGGGACATCGTGCGCCCGCCTTTGATGCTTGTCGTTTTTTGATTGAAGAACTTAAATCTAAGGCACCGTTTTGGAAACGGGAAACTGTTGGCGAGGGTGCCAGGTGGGTCAATGGCATTAATTAAGGTTCGTAGTAGGCGATAAATCGCCTACTACGAACGTGCAGTATTTTGGAGTCCAAGATTTATCTTGGACTCCAAAACCCCTACCCCGAAAATTTCTGAAGTACTGTGAAAAATTACACACGTTTGCAATCATAATGAGCAAACAAAAAATCCAACCACAAATTACTCAACTGCTCTTGCAAACGATTTTGCGAGAGCCGCTCCACCAAATTATCAACATCCACCAAATCCAAAGGTTGATCTTGCCAAGAGCAGGCAAAAACCGCTTTAGAACGTTTGCCCGTTGCCGGATCAACTTGCCATACTAAACATTGAGCGCAGATCCCTTTAAGCATACACTGCATAGGTCCATGTATAGAAGCCGTAAATTTTGGTGATAGACTCAAATACTCGCGCAACACACCCTGTCGCGCATCATCTATCAATCGCACCAAACGATGACTGCCGATGACTAACACTCGTGTCACCTCATCCAAAGGAATCGCCGGCGGTGCCGACAATTTCCCCGCCGCATAGTCCACTAAAATCTCCAAAAAGTCGCCACTGGCAGAACAATCTTGTGGACGATTCGGACGTACTGGTACGCCGCAAGCCGTAATCCATACGATCACATCCGCTGCCCTCTCCAAATCCTCTTGACAATACACTTCATCAGCCGACTGAAAGCCTGCGATATACAAAACGCGACTGCCTGCGGCTCGTATAGCAGGGCCCACCGTGCGAATATCCGCTGCCCCTAAACGCCCCCCTATCACCATCACCGTTTCGCCACCGTCACCAATTTTCGTACCCACACCCGTTGGGCCCATCAAAGAGATAGGATCGCCAGCGCGGAATGTGGCACAAAGGCGAGAACTGGCCCCCACTTCAAGTACCATCAAAGAAATCGTATCACCATCAACACCCGCGCAGCGCATAGCCAAAGCTTCCGTTTGTAAACGTGTCCCGCCCACTATCGGAGCAAGCGTCTCAAAATTTTGTAGGCGGAAAAATTGACCGGGGCGAAATTTTTGAGCCGCCAAAGGGGCACGAATTTGGACTTCGACCACAGTTGGACTGTGTCGTTGCACACGCACTATCCGGGCTTGCAATAAGTCTTGCATTTTTGAACGGAAAGTTATATATAGTTTTTCATCGTCGGGGCTGTTAGGGGAGATTTTATCACTCAATGCCTTGACAATATGGGGATAAGTACGCATCCCAGAGGCTACCGCCTTAACAACGCTGCCATGAAAAGCCGGGTGCGTATCCCCAATAAAAGTCACGCGGTGATCAGATGTAAAGGGGCCAAAATCGGGGACTTTGCAATGATCAGCCGTCTGAATCGGTTGCAACTCGGGCGTATAAGGCTGATATTGAAAAATACCGTCGCGTTGAAAATGTCCCCGATGTTCAAATTCATAAGCGACATTGGGTTTAGCACCGGTGGCAACAAAAATGGCGCGGGCGGGTAGCACGATTTCTGTGGAATGTCTTTGACATACCAAAAATTGTACATGCCCATACTTATCTAATCGTGCAGTCTTAGGTTCCAAATTTTCCGCATAAAAAATGCCCTCTTCTAAGGCTTTAATGATCTCCTCATGATTGCGCTTGTAGGCGGGAGAATCGCGCAGGGTGCGCCGATAGGCAATAGTAACGCCGCCCCATTTATGTAACAATTTTTGAATATCGGGAACAGTCCCTGCCAACTGAGCGCGTTCTCGCTCAGCTTGTAATTCTCTGACATGGGACAAATATTCACACAATATTTCCAATGAGACTGTATCTAATTGAGAGCGCACCCGCGCCTCACCAAAAGCTTGGATGAGTTGTTCATAGCGATGTTGGATTTTTTCTATTTGGACTAAATAATAGGCTTGTACCTCAGTGGCGGTATCTATCGCTGTTAGTCCTCCGCCTATGACAACGGCGGGTAAGCGCACTTGTAAATTGGCTAAACTGCGGTTAGAAGCTGCCCCGGTTAATTGTAAAGCCATAAGAAAGTCAGTCGCTTGGCGCATACCGGGCGCGAGACTGCCTTCAATGGGCAAGGCTTGCGGCAAGCCGGCACCGACGGCAATGGTAAGATGGTCAAAGCCTAAATCCCAGGCATCTTCAACGGTAATCGTGCCCCCAAAGCGTACTCCGCCATAAACTTGAAAATAGGGGCGACGTGATAAACTGAGGTAAATCAATTTTAAAAAATTTTTATCCCAGCGCACGGTGATGCCGTATTCGGCAACGCCGCCAAAGCCTCCGATGATGCGATCATCCAGTTCTTCTTTAAAACTTGCGTAATCTATGATAGGCTTTTTAAGAAGTTGCTCAGGCAGCGGCTCGATTTTAAGGCCATCAATGCCGACAACGGCAAAGCCTTCCATGAGTAAATGGTGCGCTAGGGTAAAACCGGCGGGTCCCATGCCGGCAATCAAGACTTTTAAACCGTTATAAGGTTTTGGTACCCATTGACGCTGCCGTAGGGGATTCCAACGAGTTAGCAAGTCGTAAATTTCGACGCCCCAAGGCAATGCCAGTACATCCGTCAACACGCGGGTTTCAATTTGTGGTATATTTACCGAGTCTTGTTTTTGATAAATGCAACTTTTCATGCAATCATTGCAAATACGATGGCCAGTGACAGGACATAAGGGATTGTTAATCATTACCATGGCGAGCGCGGCAATGCTGTAGCCATCGCGCTTGAGGAGGTGCATTTCGGAGATTTTTTCATCCAAGGGGCAGCCAGTGAGTATGTTGCCTAATGGATCGGTTTTGAATCCAAGCTCAGGTTGCCCCTTTTTTTGTGGAAAGCCTTTGGAACAAAAATCGCCATCGTGGTCATGGCAATATATACAATAGTTAATTTCGCCCTGTACTTGTCGGGCTGACATTCGTGGATCGGTGAGTTTGAAGCCTTCACGCTGAAGGCGAGTGTCATAAGGGCCTTCTAGCCGCCCGGCGACATCGTTTGGCACTGACTGGGTGGGTACCAAGTTGGCGTGATTGACTTGTTGTGGTAATCTAAAACTGACCCAGTCGCGCACGACGGCTTGTCCCTCTGGTGTCGTTAAGGCTCGGATGCACCAGCGGGTCAGTTTTTCAATTTCATCGGCGTATGCGTCTTTGTCGGCGAGATAGTGTTTTGCGAGGTGAGCTATAGCTGATTCTCTATCAGTTATTAAACCGGCTTGTGTTGATAACTGATTATTCAACCAGGCTTCTAGCTCTGCGAAACTTTCCAAGGGCTCTTTTTTCCTCAAGCGCCGCCGGGCACGTCGTAGCACAAACCATTTTTTAAATTCAAAGAGGGGAGGCTGCTGGGGTGAGGCTTGTGTAATGCCAAACAAGTCGGCAATAAATTCATCAAGCACTGGGGCGCAAGCTAGTAGTAATTCGCTGGAGGTAAAGGCTTTAGGATCAAGGCGATATTGAGTCAATTCGTCATGTAGTGAGGGATCATAACGACGCAGGTGGCTGAGAAATTGTTGATCGAGGCTGTTGAGTGTGTTAGTTTGAAAAAGTTCTGTAAAGCTAAACCCGTTAAAATTCATTTGAAAACCCTATATGTGTTGTTAGCTTGTGTAAGTTGTGACTTGACATGAATCATCAAAGTGTGGTTTCATCATTCGCAACGCTTTTGGAGAATTATCATTATGAGTGAACATATCGTCTCTGTCACAGATGACTCTTTTGCAGACGAGGTACTTAAGTCAGATATCCCTGTGTTAGTTGACTATTGGGCTGAATGGTGTGGTCCTTGCAAGGTGATTGCCCCTGTCTTGGATGAAATTGCACAAGAATATGTGGGTAAGTTGAAAATTGCCAAGTTTAATGTTGATGAAAATCCTAACACGCCCATTAAATATAGTGTTCGTGGCATTCCCACCCTGATACTATTTAAGGGGGGTGAAGTTGAGGCAACTAATGTCGGTGCGCTTTCTAAGTCGCGACTGACGGCTTTTATAGATCAACATTTATAAAAACATCAATTCCTCACTGAAATCCATAGCAAACTCAAGTAAGAGTTTGACAAAAAAAAAATTTGCATTTGGCCGAAAAACAAATTACAATGCTCCCGTGTTTGTCCCGGTATTCAGAGTCCAAGATAAATCTTGGACTCCAAAATCTCTACCCGCGTTCTCCTCTGGACGTGGGATGATCTGCACATAACGCTCGCTTCAATCTCCTCCAAAGCTTCCAGTTGCGCTTATGATTCATTGCTCCACCGTACTCCTTCGTTCCATGCGTGTCAAGTACGCATGGAACGAATGAGACGAACCTGTGCCAATAATCGGCACTTCTAATCTCTACGATATTTTATGAATTTAACAGAACTTAAAAAAAAATCCGCTGCGGATCTGATTCAAATTGTTCAATCTCTCAACTTAGAGGGAATAGGACGTTCTCGTAAACAAGATGTCATTTTTGCGCTGCTGACGGCGCATGCCAAGAAAGGCGAAGATATTTTTGGTGATGGTGTCTTAGAAATTTTGCAAGATGGGTTTGGTTTTCTAAGATCCGAAGAGAGTTCTTATCTAGCTGGTCCTGATGATATTTACGTTTCCCCTAGCCAAATTCGCCGCTTTAATTTGCGTACTGGCGATACAGTTTCTGGCAAAATTCGCCCCCCCAAAGAGGGTGAACGCTATTTTGCTCTTTTGAAAGTCAATGAAATTAATTTTGAAGAGCCTGAGCTGGCTAAAAATAAGGTCTTGTTTGAGAACTTGACGCCTCTGTTTGCCAACAGCCGATTTGACTTGGAATTGGGTAATGGCAGCACGGAAGATTTAACTCCGCGCATTATTAATTTGATTGCTCCCATCGGTAAAGGTCAACGTGGTTTGATAGTTTCTCCGCCCAAATCGGGTAAAACTATGATGTTGCAAAACATTGCCCAGTCTATTGCTGTCAATCATCCAGAATGTTATTTAATCGTGCTGCTGATTGATGAGCGTCCTGAAGAAGTCACGGAAATGATGCGCTCTGTGCGTGGCGAGGTGATTTCAAGCACTTTTGATGAGCCGGCGACTCGTCATATACAGGTGGCTGAAATGGTGATTGAAAAGGCGAAACGCTTGGTTGAACATAAAATGGATGTTGTGATTTTGCTTGATTCTATTACCCGTTTGGCACGCGCTTACAATACGGTTGTACCGACTTCGGGTAAGGTACTGACTGGGGGTGTTGATGCGAATGCTTTGCACCGTCCAAAACGTTTTTTCGGGGCGGCACGCAATGTTGAGGATGGGGGTAGTTTGACCATTATGGCAACTGCTTTGATTGAGACGGGCTCACGTATGGATGATGTGATTTATGAGGAGTTTAAAGGTACTGGTAATAATGAAATTCACTTAGATCGCAAGATTGCTGAGAAACGCATTTACCCCGCCATCAATATCAACCGTTCTGGTACCCGCCGCGAAGAATTACTCACTAGCCCTGAAGAACTCAACAATATGTGGCTTTTACGAAAGATACTTCAGCCGATGGAAGAGGTTGGGGCGATGGAGTTGTTGTTGGAACGTCTCAAGGAGACTCAAACTAATCATGATTTTTTTGAATCTATGAAACGGTAAGTTATCAATTGCAATCAATTCTCTCTCAGTTTTCTCCGGCACCTGTTATTTCTGTTATCATTGTTAATTTTAATGGTGGTGATCTTTTGACGGAATGTGTGCGTTCCGTTTTGGCTTCTACTGTACCTGTGACTGTACATGTTGTCGATAATGCTTCTCAAGATGGGAGTTTGCAGACTTTGCAGTCTGTTGTGGATAAACGGGTGCAGATTATTAAAAATACAGAGAATCTTGGCTTTGCAAGTGCCGCCAATCTCGCATTACCGAAAACCTCCGGTGACTATCTTCTCTTTCTTAATCCTGATTGTCTTATCCGCCCTGATACGCTTGCTCGCTTTGTGAGTGTCATGGTTCAAAACCCACAGGCTGGCATGGCGGGCGGGTTGGTGCGTAATTCTGATGGTTCTGAGCAAGCTGGGTGTCGGCGCCGTGTGCCAACACCGTGGCGTTCAATGGTGCGGATATTCCATCTTGATAGGCTTTCAAAACGTTTTGAAAATTTTGAGTCGAGGAGCGATGCGTTGCCAGATAAGCCAATAGAAGTTGAAGGGATTTCAGGTGCTTGTATGTTTGTACGGCGCACTGCATTGGAGGCGGTGGGACAGATGGACGAGGCTTATTTTTTACATTGTGAGGATCTTGATTGGTTTATGCGCTTTCGTGCTCAAGGTTTTGGTATTTTGTTTATTCATGATATTGAGGTGGTACATGTGAAGGGTGTCTGTAGTCGCAGACATCCGATTCGGGTGTTATGGTATAAGCATCGGGGAATGGTACGGTTTTATCGTAAATTTTTTAGAAATGATTATCCGTTGTTGCTCTTTTGGGGGGTGATAGTGGTGGTGTGGGTGCGTTTTGCTGTGCTTGCGTTGGGTATTTTGATACACTTCGTTAAAAGGAAAATATTTTGATCAAGTATTTCACGGTAAAAAATTTTCGTTCGATAAAAAATGAAAATATTCTTGAGTTTGATGCACATTTAGAAAATGCTGCATACCTTGCCCATCCGATAATCGGTTTTGCGGGTGCTAATGCGTCAGGTAAAACCACTGTGCTTCAATCGCTGACTTTTGTGTTATGGTTTATGCAACATTCTTTTCTCCGATTAGATAAAAATGATGAAATTCCTTGTGAACCTTTTTATAGTACATAAAAGTATTAATAACTATTTTGATAACTGGTTAAAATAGCAAACGAGGTGCTAATAAATGAGAGCACTGAAAATGAAAATTAGAGGCTTGAAAAAGTCTCAATTTAAGCGTTTAGGCGAACTCACTCACCATGCGAAAAACCTTTACAACCAAGCGTTGTGGACCTTGCGCGAAGCTTTTGAAGCAACCGGAAGATATTTTTCATATCCCCAAATGGACAAAGCGACCTCTTATGTTGTTAAAACCTGCGTTGAACATGGCATATCTAAAGTGCTTGTCGGTGATGTTGTCAAATCGCTGAATCGAATCAACTTGGGCAAAAGAACCAACCAAAACTTTGTTAATTTATCTCTGGGCCAATTTGTAGACGTGCGTGGGTACATTGTAACTTGGGTCACACGGTATCGAACTGATAGTGACAGACGAGAGTTATACGAGCAAAGCTAGTTTTATTGACGGTGACAAGATGCCTAAGCGGTACAACCCGAATGCCAAGAAAAAGCGTACATTTAGTGGTCAACGTGTCAAACGTGGTTTATACAAATCTGGCGACGGGACACTATTGAATGCCGATGTAAATGGTGCATTCAATATCCTGAGAAAGACTGATTCTGACTTTTCCTTTTCTTCCTTGGCGAAAAAGGTAGGTGATAGGCTCAAAGAATGGCTGCAACCAAGCGGATTAGACCTTTGCCTACTAAAAAAGAACAGTTTTGGATCAATTTGAATAGAGTTAAACTTAAAAGCAACCTGAGTTCTCATTAGACGAATGGATAAAGGGTTGATACCTCCCTTATTCATAATTATTGAAATACATACTCCATTTAGTATATATGTCAATAGTTATCAATAGAATTGCTATCTTAAGGATTTGTACCAAAAAGATTTAGAAATGCTTTATCGTGTAGGTAAATTTGGTGCTAAACCCCGGGATATTTAGTATGGCAAAAAGGGTTTTAGAAGAAGCAAAACGTTTGATCGCAAAACATGGCGATGGCTATTTAGGTTATATTATTTTGTTTGATAAAGATACCTATTTTCCTCAAGACAGTAATCTGAAAAATAGTCTTCAATCCAAAAACAACGTAGAAATTTACATGAGTGAGCCTTGCATTGAACATTGGCTTCTGGCTCACTTTCAGTCAATCAATTTATCACAAGAAAATAAATGTAAATTCTATGAGAAACAGTTAAAAAAATATATCAATCAAGAAAATGTGGAACATGCCATCAATTGTTACCCTGACATTGGGGAAATTCCTAAGGCGTATTTCGTAAATGGATAGAAATCTTTAACACTCAAGCTTTGCAATCCTGTCCAAAACAGTTTTATCGCACCGTGCAAGGTACGCCTGAGCCATTGGAGTCCAAGATTTATCTTGGGCTTCTTTGTGCCCAATGCCAGATCGTGCAGGACAACTGATTGATTTTATTTAAATATTGTGCAGGACTGGGTTTGCAACTCCGTCTCCCGGATTGACTTCTTGCTGGGATTTGTTCTTGGAGTCCAAAATTTATTTTGGACGAGTGGCGAGCGATGATATTCAAGTTAGTTCGTCGCATTCGTCAACTTATTTTTTTGTCGTATTTTTGATGGCAGTTCAAAGCTTTGCTACTGAATCACCCACGCTGGCTGAGATTTACCAAACGCTTCAAAGCAAAACCTTTGTCGATCTCACCCATGCCTTTGAACCTGGCATCCCACATTGGAAGGGTTTCCCAGATGAGAAACGCGAAACGATTCCAAAACAAGCATTTGTAGCGATGCGAACAGATTGGTCTAAACGGTGGCCCGATCCAGTAGCGATGGCAAATAAAGATGCCAAAGGGATTGCTCATTACCCGGGTTGGAGTTTGGAAGTCTTAAAATATCTCTATGAAGAGAGAAAGATTACGGCTTCTGGACATGAGCCTACCGATACGGATCCGGGGATTGCCACCAGTCATGACGATTATTCCTTAGAAACGTACATTTTGGGCCAAAATCATTACCAAATTGAATTGCTTGCTAACCTTGATAAAGTGCCCGAGGTGCTTTGGTAATCGTTTCTTTTCCTAAACCCAAAGGTGGTTCAGGATTTCCAGCGCGGGTATTTGCGATTTTACCGTAAAAAATTAGTGTATCATTGACAGCTATAAACCCCTTGCGTTGCACTCATGAGCCATTGGAGTCCAAGATAAATCTTGGACTCCTATTTACTTCTATTGAAAATGAATTCCCCTGCAATGCAAATTCAACCAGTTAGCTGCATTGTAAGGATCACTTTGCGCCTCTGTCAATAAGCCACAGAGTTGATAGTAGGTTTCTCGATTATCGTACTTTCAGCCAATTCAAAGGCTTCACCAACACTGCTTCCATATCTGAGTTGCCGAATAAATCTATCTGCAAAACTCATCGTTTCGGTACTCCAAGCTAGAGCCCCCGCATCGGCACTGGTAATCACAAGGCGGTTTGCCACGCCCGCTAATTCATCCAAAAAGGTCAAAATTAACCTGCGGGGTGTGCGTAGGTTTGCCTTAAATACGATTGATCTTTATTGATCTAGCCTTATCATGGTAATTCATTTACCTTCAACATTTAGAGAATAATCAATGATGAAATATATCTTTAGTCTATTATGCTTGTTATTAGCCATTCAGGTACACAGTGCGCCTATCGTCAATATGCAAACCAATCTCGGTACTATCGTCATTGAGCTTGATGCCGAAAAAGCTCCCAAAACCGTTGACAATTTTTTGCGTTACGTCAATGAGGGCTTTTATAACGGCACCATTTTCCATCGCGTTATAGAGAATTTTATGATTCAAGGCGGTGGCTTTACGTCGGATTTCCAACGCAAAAAAAACCATTCGCCGGTTGAGAACGAAGCCAATAACGGGCTGAAAAATGTCCGAGGCACGATTGCGATGGCGCGTACCGGTGATCCGCATTCTGCCACAGCGCAGTTTTTTATCAACGTTAAGAATAACGCCTTCCTCAATCATACCGCTCCCAGTGGACGTGGTTGGGGTTACGCCGTTTTTGGTAAGGTCATTGATGGCATGGATGTCGTTGATGAAATTAGAAAAACCAAGACTGGGCGCGGTGGCCCCTTTTGGAAGGATGTGCCGCAAACGCCTGTTATTATTGAGAGTGTTTCTGTGAGTCTGAGTGAGAAGGCAGAGTAACGAGGAGAGTGCAAGAAGAAATCAGATTTTTTTGAAAAATCTGATTTCTAGCTTTGGCCCAAGCTTAGATAATATTCCTTTATTATTTTTAAGTCTGAGAACTGAAACATGCAAATCAAAAATTTTAAATTCGATGATAAGCGTCGAGATTGGTGCATCGAAGAAACTGGTTTTGATAACTTCAATTTATTAGTTGGTATCTCCGGCGTAGGTAAAACCAGAATCTTGAAAGCTATTCAAAACGTTTGTCAAGTAGCCACCGGTTCTTATCAACCATTTGGGGGGATGGAGTGGAAAATTGGTTTTGTACATGCCAATCAAGAATATGAATGGGAGCTAAAAAATTCTTTAGTACCTAATTTTTCTGAGGTTGATGAGTCAGAACCTGCGGCTATTATTTATGAAAAAATTTTCAAAAAAGCCGGTGATCAAAAGATGGTTCTCTTAGAGCGTTCTGAGACAACCAATCAACTGGGTGGTAAAGAAATTCCTAAATTAAAAAAAACCGAAAGTGCGATTAGTCTTCTTTCAGAAGAAATCAGTATTGCTCCAATTTATGAAGGATTTAAAAGCGTTATTTTCAACGAAACGCTACCAACAATACCGGTGGTGACTTCTCGTATTGATCCTGAATCGATCCATCGCAAGTCGCTCATGCCTTTGGATGTGTTTAAACAAAAATCAATACGATTACCCACGGTGATTAAGGCTTATCGACTGGCTAAATTTTATCCGCAAGAATTTAATCAATTAAAAGTTGATTTTACGAATATTTTTACGTCGGTTGAAGATTTAAAAGTGATTGTAGCTCGAAACAAGGAAATTGAATATGAATTTTCTTTTAATATTAAAGAGAGTGGTGAGTGGATATCTCAAGCGCGAATGTCATCGGGTATGTTTCGTATCTTGGTTCAGTTAATAGATATTTCTCTGGCACCCCCGGGGAGTGTGATATTGATTGATGAATTTGAAAACAGTTTAGGGATTAATTGTATGCCGGAAATGACTGATTTTGTGATGAGCAAAGCCCCGCTTATGCAATTTATCTTGAGCAGCCATCATCCCTATATTATCAGTAAAATACCTCAAAAAACTTGGAAATTAGTCAGCCGAAAAGGGGGACATGTAATCGTTAAAAATGCCACCGACATTCCTCAACTGCAAACGGCTTCAAGACTGAATAAATTTATTCAGTTAGCTAATTTGCCGGAATATGAGGAGGGGATTTTGTGAATCTTTTTTTTTTGGTAGAGGGTGAAAGAACTGAACCAAAAATCTATAGAAAGTGGGTAGAGCATTCATTTCCAAAACTAACTTTTGTTAATCAGATTCAATCTGTTACCAATGATTGCTATTGTATTTTCGCCGGGGGTGGTTACCCAAATATTTTTACTGACGAGCCTTCACCACTTGAGATTTGCCTAATAGATATAAAGGATCATGGCGGTATTGATCATTTTTTTATTTGTTTAGATTCTGAAGAGGATAATTATCAAACACGTTTTAAAGAGGTTGAAACTGAACTAGAAACCATCAATAAAATTGGTATTTATCCATCGTTCCAAACACGTATTCATATTATTGTGCAACATTGTTGTATAGAAACTTGGTTTTTAGGTCATAGCAAAATGTTGCGTAAAAATCCTCAGAGTAAAAAATTGTCAGAATTTAAAAAGTTTTATAATGTAAGCGTTAATGATCCGGAATTAATGGATTATCCAAAGGGCTATTTAACTAAAGCAAGTTTTCATCTTGACTATTTAAAAGAAATGCTAAGGGAAAAAAATCCCAATTTGACATATACCAAAAAGTATCCGGGACCAACAACTGAAAAATTTTACCTTGAGGCTTTACGTCAACGTTGCGAAAAAACCGGCCACTTGCCTAGCCTAAAAAGGTTGTTTGATATTTGGGATGTCATTAAGCGAGCGTAGGGCAGAAATAGGCGATAAATCGCCTACACATCTGCCGGCACGATATGGCATTGAACGTGGTATTCGGAGTCCAAGATTTATCTTGGGCGTCTCGTCCAAAATAAATTTTGGACTCCTGAAGTTTTCGGAGTCCAAGATTTATCTTGGGCGTCTCGTCCAAA
>JBDLJY010000058.1:0-26189 GCA_039714115.1 Pseudomonadota bacterium
TTGAAGAAATAGGATTTTTAAATTATCATTTCTGTAAGCTATAGCTTAATGACATCGGGCTCTGCGTTCACCTTGTCATTATATCCCTAATACCAAAACTTATTAACCGGCATTAAAACGCTAATCGCTTCTTTCTCAATTTTATCTGTGTTGATTTTTTCATATTGATAGATAGTTTGGCATAAAATTTTCACTGCAAGGCATTATCAACCAACGCTCTTTCCTCATCCGTCAATTGATAAAGCTCAAAAACCAGTTCATCAATTTATTTTTCCAAGCGGCGCACATCAGGTGCAGTTGGATCGGTGAGAATGGTGTTGACACGCTCTATGATTGGGACTTTTTGGGTGTCGGTGGCAGGAAAAATAGGAACTTTTTCCATGTATTGGGTAAAGAACCGAAGTCGTCCTCCTGCCCAAGGATCTCCGAGCGATTGAAATTCATATCTGGCATACCAATCGAATAAGCTACTGTGAAGTATGGCTAGAATATACAAATCTTCAGTAGGTAATATATATAGAGTATTCGCACAAAATGCGCCAATAGTGTCATAACAACCGCGCATAAGTGTGGCAATGTCAGGATAAATAATTTTTGCCCGCTCAAATTCAGCGTAATAAGCAATATTATCCTGAATTTCAAACCACTTGTATGAACCCGGCTTACGCCCTTTCTTTTGTTTAGAAGAAATTTTTGGCTCTAAGTCTTCACGAAATTGCTCAAGATGCTGTTTAATGGCTGGGTATTTTTCGATATCTGTACCGCGCCTAGTGAAAATAACGTATAAATCCGCCCATTCCACCCGCCACTTACGAATATCTCGCCCCCGCAACCAAGGCTTAATCAATTCAGCACTCTTAGCATCTTCAGCAATCAGTTTATCACGAGTAGCGGCATCAATTACAAAGGCATCATTAAAACCAGTTAAAACACCACGATAAAAACGCCCCTGTACATATTCACCTAACGGCGTTCCAATTTTCCGCAGTTTTTTCATTAAGTTAAGCACATCTTCACTTTCTAGCGTCCAACCGTCATGGGAAAGATCGCTTGGCTGCATTGTAAAGCCACGCTTTGCCACCGATTCAGCAACTTGCTCAATTTCAGCTTTGTCTTTGATAATCGCTATATCAATGGATTGCGAATTATTTGCCTGTGTTTTTTCTACTAACACAATCGCCGGATCAGTTCCCGCCTCAAATACCGGCAATTCACCAAAATCAATAATCACCTCTGGAGTTGCCACCGTCGTCAACAATTCGCGGGTGTTTTTACCATAGCCGGCTCGCATAAATTTATTAGGCGCGATAAAACCTAAATGTCCACCTGTTTTCAAAAGCTCTAAGCCACGCTTATAAAAATAGGTATATAAATCCGCCGTACCTCGAAAAAATTTGCCAAATTCTTCTTTGAGATGGGGCTTGATGTCCTTGATTTGTTCTTGACGCACATAAGGTGGATTGGCTATGACAATATCAAATCCGTGATTGTCGCCGCTAAATACGTCGGCAAAGTATAAATGCAGCG
The DNA here is from genome assembly GCA_039714115.1 of Pseudomonadota bacterium. Classification (GTDB taxonomy): domain Bacteria; phylum Pseudomonadota; class Gammaproteobacteria; order Beggiatoales; family Beggiatoaceae; genus Thiomargarita. The sequence continues at coordinate 1,528 of JBDLJY010000058.1, forward strand.
GCGTAAATGGTAAATCTAATTCTTCGTCGGCTTGACGGGATTGATTTAATTTAGTACGTTGTTCGGTAATGTCTGCTAATAAGTTTAAGCAGGTTTCATAATCTTTTGCCAGTTTTTGAGAGGAAATTTTGCCCTTAACGCGCCGCTTATCTATATTTTTCAACTTTTCATGGATGTTTTTTTCTTTGTTTGCCCAATGCGTTTCAACCATTGCGGTTAATTGCGCTTTAATACGTAATCGCGCAATTTCAATGGCTGGAAAAGAAATATCTACTGCATACAAACTGTTATGGATAATGTGCCGCTTTAGTGTTGCGCGTTGTATAGTTTCATCTTTGACACGCGCCAGCGATTCTTTTAACAGTAAAATTTCTTGCAACATGCCTAGCAAAAATGCCCCTGAGCCAACCGCTGGATCAAGTATTTTGAGCTGATCAAGTTGATCATTTAAAACCTTGGCTAATTTTGGCTCAAGTGGTGCGGTGTCACCGGTTGATGCCGTTTCAATTAATTGATTAAAGCCGTCACGGGAAAGGTGGGCGGATAAATGCCGATATAAAGTTTCTCGACACATATAAGCCACAATCGAGCGGGGCGTATAATAAGTACCGCTGGCATGACGCGCCTCTGCTTCAAGCAAATTTTCTAAGACTTTGCCCAACATTTCTGGATCAATTCCCACAATTTGATCCAGTGGCGTCGATTCATCAACCGTAAAATTATACTGCCCTAACATTTTTAACAAATCGCTGAACAATTCATCGGCAAGCTCGGGACAACTAACTAATGAAGTCAGCCTCGTCAAATTCTGCCCGTGCTTCAAATAATCCGCCATTGAGAAACGAAATCCGATATTCTTGTCCATTGATTTCTTTTCGATCTCCGGGCTGATTGAGCGCCTCAAAAAATAAGCGTCTCAAAACTTCACGATAAAAGCCTTGTTGTTTTTGACAGGCAAAAGGCAATTGTAATTCTCTAATAAAATTATTATTTTGATTAAGCCAAGCCTTTTTTTCGAGAAAATGTAAAAATAAGATGCGCCCTAACAGTAGTTGCACATAGCGGGATAATTTGTTGTCATCATAAACCCACGCTTTATTTTTATTATCCGCTTTGAGACGCTGCTTAAATTTTTCGTAGTGTTGTTGATAGGCTCGAAAAAATTGCTCGCTTACCATTTCCACATCAAAGGCGTTATGAACAGCGGCGACAACATCTCCTGTATTTTCACTCTCTAATAGTGCCTGACTTAATTGCGTCAAGCGTTCAATAATCGTATCGTATGCAAGCGTTCATCAACGCCAATTTCCATACGGCGTAATATTTTTTGATGAGCAGTTTGATCCGGTTTGGGAAATACCCAATGCCATAATTGTTTTGGTAAATCAACAAAAATGTAGAGGGCAAAGGGATAACGTTTTTGTAGCGTCTCAATTGCGCCACGGGCAATACTAATACTGAAAAATAAAATAATTCAGCGAGTTTCAATGCTTGTGGATATTCGGCTTGTAAGTTCTGTTTTTCTTCTGGAAAAAAAACACGTTCATCAGTTTCTTCAAAACCGATTGTTTCAACTAATAAAGTTTGTAAGTCTTCAATCGTTTTTAGATTTTTGAGTTGGGTTTCCATAATGACTCTGAACAATATATCTTAGCTATCGGAAAATTAGAGATGTCTGGTTTATTGGTAAGCCGCTGTTCTAATTCAAAGTGATAGACTAATTTGTCTATCTTATCAACTAATTCTGAACCGGCTATTTTATTTCGCTTGAGGGCGCGTAATTCAGTGAGTACATAAGAGGGTAACGGTTGCGAAATCACGCTGATTAAGTGATTAATTAAATTGCGCTGGTTTTCGCTTGTCAATAAATCATCACGCAATTCATTGAACTTATTTATAATATAATTTTGTTCTGGTGTTATCTCTGGATGTTTCAGGCTTTGAAGAATCTTATTTAGATGTTCTTCAAATAACCGCCGTGCCGGTTCAACACGTTTATTGTGTCCCTTAGGTAGTGGATGAGTGGGTGTATCAGCTTTGCATTGGAGCAAAGGGAGTATTTCTGGGCACGGATACCATATGGTAATTGGCGAATGCGTTCAAAAGTTGCCTTGTCATTGTCTCGCAGATTGCGTATGAACATTTCAGCTTCATTCATATCAAAACCAATTTCTTGATCTTCGGTGCTAGCATCTTCATTGTTGTAAATGCTGTACATATCGGCTTCATTTAAGCGTTCTTTTTCATCAATAATTTTTTCATCTTCGCCGATGGTATCGTGAATTTATTGAATTCGTCGCCGCAGTAATTCGCGTAAACCTAAGCCTTCATCTAAGGCTGTTTCGGGAAAAAAGTTATAAATATAAATCGTGTCATGCTCAGAGCCGATTCGATCAATTCGCCCAACGCGCTGAATGAGACGCACCGGATTCCAATGTAAATCGTAATTAATGACAGCAGCAGCATCTTGCAAATTTAAGCCTTCAGAAAAAACATCAGTGGCAATGATAAGGCGGAGTTCCGTTTCATTTTTTTTAAGTTGGTAATTATTAGAGCGTGGCGAAAATCGTTGCAATAATTGCATTTTGTGTTTGGTTTTGCTATCAATGACGGCTAACTTATCAGCTTCGATTTGCTCATAGAGATAACGCGCTGTATCACTATATTGGGTGAAAATAATCACTTTTTCAGTTGCTAATGGTGCTTGTTGTAGCTGGTACAATAAGGTTTGTAATTTATCATCTTGTGCCGGCGTTATCGAAGTTACCATGTTTAGAATTTCGCTCAATTGCGCTATATCATCCCGTAAATCGTGTTCTAAATCCTCAAGGTAAAAATCTTCCGGTTGATAATGTTTGCCATCTTGCACCGATTCAAAATCTAAATTACCGTCCGCATCTTCCAATTTTTCCAATAATTTTGCATCCGCAACAATATAACCTTGTTGCAACATTTTTAAAAATAAGTCGTGCATTTTCAACATTTTGGTAACTGTATTGCGAAATGCGACGACAGAAGATTCAAATCGTTTGAGCAATAATACGTGCATAATGCCCCGCAATGAACGCCCTGCACGCGCTAAATTAGCCCATTTTTTTTCGCCTCTTAATGCCTCTTTGATGTAAAGCCCGATGCTGTAACGAGCATAATGAAGCTTAGCAATATGATGGCGAATGTCGTCATAAAGATTGTTGTAGGTGTCGTCAATGTTATAATCTAGCCGCTGCAATTGGCGCGTCGGAAACCTAATTGGTTTGCCATTAATCGTTTCATCGGGATAATATTTATTGACATCGGCATATTTTACCCGTTTTAGAGGCGAATCTGTTATTGATAACTTTGATAATGGAATAATTTCAGCAAAGACTTCATATTCGCTGGCATTATCTTGCTAATCTTTTTCTAAGGCATTGGGACAAATAATCACTTGATGTTTGAAGCCGGTGCGTTGCAAATGTTTTAATAAGCCAATGCCAATAAAGGTTTTACCCAATCCTACGACATCAGAAATAAATACGCCTTGATGATCGCGTAAAATTTTTAAACCTTGATCAACTGCCACTTGTTAAAAGCGGGTTAGGGGCGGTAATTTGCTATCCCAATGAATAATATTAGTGTCAGCAGATTCCAAACGCTCTTCAACCAATTTATACAAGGTTTTTAAATAAATATCCCATGGCGTATAAATTTTACTCGCCCAATTGGTTTGAATTGCCTGCATGAGTGCTTGGCTAAAGGGTAGCGCATCCGCCCACAAACTATCAAACCATTGATTTAATTGTGTGAAATTGTCATCGCCATGCACTAATACATTGAGTTCAGTATTATTTTTTAGCCCTGATACCGTCAGATTGCTGGAGCCAACAATACCAATGCCTTTGCCATAAAAGCCTTCTTTATAGCTAAATAAATAGGCTTTGGCGTGAAATTTTTCTTTAGTATAAACGCGGACTTCTAATTTACCGGTATTGAGCCATTGTTGAATGAGTTCAAACAGATTTTCGGTAGTATCCGTCAAGGGCGGAACTGCTAAAGCGGCTCGGATTTTGGCTTGAGTTTCGGTGACGATACGTTGTTTTTCTCTAGGCGTTTGGCGTTTACCAATGATCTTTCTCACCCGTTCAGGCTGTTGTTCTTGTTGCATCAAGGCATCAATCGTTTGTTGATTGGTTTGATTGCCTATCAGTAATTGGATTTTATTGAGGTGAGAAAATTCTTGTTTGAGTTCTTGCAAGCCATTGACAAAAAAATAGCCTACGGCAAATTTAACGGATTCGGTTTGCTGCAAAATTTGCCTCGAATCGTGATCAGTGAGTTTTTGGGTTTGGTTGTCGATTATGTCGGGTATTGTCATCCTCGTTTTGAATGGTAATAATCTCAAGCCCCATCTTTTGAAGATAACGCGATGCTTGTTGTGGTTTTATTTCACCCCAAGGCATATATTTTTGACGTGGATAGGTTAAATATGCCAGACGTTTAGAACGAGTGAGGGCAACATAAGCATTATGTTCTTCCTCTTCTAAGAATTTGCCACCGTTTTTAATGGCTCGATAATCGGGAAAAGTCCTTTGACACATACCCATAATACACACAACTTCAAACTCTAAGCCTTTTGCGCTATGTACGGTTAATAAGGCTAATCCATGATGCTGTGGCTGATGGGTTAGAGCAACTTGGGTTATAAATGATGATAGATTATGTTGTTTACTATTGGTTTGTCTGAGGTAACTTTGCCAGTTTTCTTGCCACATTTTGATGTCATTACAAACCATTGCACGTTCTTCATCATGCAAAGTTTTGGTGGCATACTTTTCTAAAACCCTCATCGTCTCCCTAAACCGTATTTCAGAGCCAATCAAATATTGCCAAGCGGTTAGTAATATTTTAAAGTGCTGGATAATTTCTGCATTTTGTAGATAGTTGGCTGTCCAAGTCAACATCTCAAAACCGTCTTGCCAGCTTTGCTCATCAATTTTTTCCCATAAGTTATCTAGGTTAAGCAATTCCAATAACTTCTGAAAATGCAAACGATTTTGCGGATTTATTAGTAAATACATACCAAGTTCAAAACAACGTATCAATTCTGATTCACTTTCTATAGCATCCCTAGTACGCTTATAATAATAAGGAATATTGTGTTGTTTCAGTTTGACTTCCAATTTTTTCACGACATAACGGGTTCTACCGAGTACCGCACAATTTTCCCAAGAAATTGCACCTTCAATATCTTGATGTCCTTCTTGTATCAAGGTTTGTAAGCGATTGATAACCCAATCGGCTTCTGCATCTTCATTAGGAAAGCTAAGTGCTTTAACTTCTCCGTTAATCGCTTGATTTTCTTGCATAGTTGAAGGCTGTAACAGATTAGCAGCGGCAATTATCTGTTTAGATAAACGGTAATTTTCGGTCAGTTCCAACTTATTTTCTTTAGGTACATCAAAATCTTGGATAAAATTTTTCAACATGAAATCGCTACTGGCTCCGTTGAAACCATAGATGGCTTGTTTGGGATCACCAACTAGCATTAAATTTCTAAACTCCTTGCCACATAAGGATTTAATAAGGTGATACTGGGCGTAATTAAGGTCTTGTGCCTCATCTATGCAAATATAGCGATACAAACGCCGGTAAAATGCCGTAATTCCGGGGAATTGGTTAAAAATGCGGTAAGTTATCACTAGAATATCGTCAAAATCTAAAGCATTTTGATTGATAAGCAGTTCATTATATCTTTCATAAAGATAAGCAAATAATTTGCTTTTTTCGCTCATTTCTAAAGCAGTGTCATAGTGTGGAGTGCGTAATTTTTTCTTTTGATGAGAAATTGCGTCTAAAACTTCATTTAGGAAATTATTCCGGTGACAGTTCTCTTTTAAAATTTGCTGCAATCTGGGATCAGATTCAAAGGCTTGACGTAAAATGTCCAAACGATCCTCAACTTTTTCAAAAATCTGTGGTTCTCTATCAAATCCAATGATAGAGCCTCGATCACAAATAGTTTGCATACAGAATTTATGTAAGGTTCCGATATATACGCTATTATCATATTCATCCAAATTTAAACGCTCCCGCATTTCATCTGCCGCTTTATTGGTAAATGTTAATGCTAGAATGTGATAATGACCTGTTTTATGTTCCAACAAATAACGGATTCTTTCTGTTAACACAAGGGTTTTGCCAGTACCGGCACTGGCAACCAATAATAAAGGTCCATCACGATGATGAACTACACGTTGTTGTTCTGGTGACAACTTAGGTTGATTCATTGATTACCTCTTGTAGTGGCAATAAGTTGAGGGTTTGTTCCATAATATCAAATAATTCATTAATTTTGGGTGGAAAACGACGATTTTCATCGGGCAGATTAATGAGTGCTTCAGCAATTAGGGGGGCGTATGTTGTTTTTGCCTCTTTGAGTTTCTTGTTAAGATTCTCCGCTGTCAATGGTTGCCACCGATTTTCTAATGCCACACGATGTTGTTCATTGATTGCATTTTCTAACTCGTGTTGTTTAATCATTTCTTCCAGTTCATTTTGGTATCCTGAATTTAACAGGTGTTGTTCAAAATTATCACCTTGTTCTATAACAATAATTTCCGGGATATGTTGATAATCATTCAGTTTGGCTTTTTTAAGCATACTGTTCAACTTTTTTAAGGTATCCTCTTCGCCATCAGAAAATATAAACCATTTTAAGCCTAAACCTTCTGCCACTCGAATGAATGGCAAATAATCTCTTCCACCTACGCCAATAAAACTAATCCCTAATTCATAAGGATGTTTATTCCAATAAGCGTTGGCTAAAATGGGTAGTGCTTGTTCTTCGGTTTCGCCTTCAAATAAGACTAAGGCACGAGCAAATAACAATTCGCCGCGTGTGTTGAGAACTTGACGACGAATTTTCCGCTGACTCTCATTATCAAGACTATTCATGTCGATTTGCGAAACTTGAGTTTCAGCACCCTTTCTACTAAAACGTCGCAACGCGGTTAAATTGGCTTGACTAGCAATATAGGGAGAATGTGTACTGACAATTTTTTGTCCCGGAATATCTTTCATTTGGTCAAACACATGGCGTTGAGCATGAGGGTGAAGATGGGATTCTGGCTCTTCTAGGGCTAATAAAGGGTGGTAAGGATTATTCTTTTCAACCTGATGAGAAATAAAAGCATTAAATATCAATAAACTTGACCAACTCCGCGTACCCATACCATGATATGATAATGGAAAACTTTCACTGCCTTCAGATTGAAAATGAATATCTATACCACGATTTAAATCACGTAATTTACGTGTAATGGGCGTGATGCTAACCCCTTTATCTGAATGTGAAATGGTCTGATTCAGTAATTCCAACTTTTTTTTCACTTGTTTAAGACCCTCACTGGTATTGACAATACGTTCATTAATATCATTCATGATTGACTCAATTTCTTTAACCTCTGGTTCTGCCAGTGGCAAATCTGCAACTATGCGTCCCCAAAAAGATGAACGATTTCTGATATCTTCATAAATATCTCGTTGTGCATCAATAAATTCTAATGGAATAACCTCCCGTAGTTTACGAGGTAATGCGGTTTTTTCCCAAAAAGAGGGATCAGTATTAGGCCATTTTTTTAAGATACATTGTTCGATAACATATCTTAAATGATCGCTATCATATCTAATCCGGGTACGAATTGCTACAAATTCCTTTACTCCAAGTTCACCTTGAATAGCATTGCCCCAGTGTTCCACCCAAACTTCATTAAACTCTCCATCAGGGTGAGGAACTAATAAAATATCAATAATGGCAGCGCGTTCTTTAGGCAATATTTCGTCTTTGGCAATAAAAATATCTTCTTTGCCGATAAAGGGATGATTTGTACCTAAAGCAATTTGTAATGCTCTTAAAAAATTGGTTTTACCGGTATTATTGGCTCCCACTAAAACAGTGACAGCGGGATCAAGTGTCACTTGCATTTCCTTGATTGAGCGAAAATTAAAAATTTTTACTTCTTGGAGTGTGATAGTCATCATAATTGTTTTATCGTTGCTTTGCTCCGCAAAAATGCCATATCGTGCCGGTATTTAGGAGTCCAAGATTTATCTTGGATGGGCGCTCGCCCAAGATAAATCTTGGACTCCGAATACCACGTTCAATGCCATATCGTGCCGGGTTCGTAGTAGGCTAGTTGGATTGAACCGGTTATGTGATCAAGTTAGCATATCACAAACGCGGATCAACCGGATCACTTTCCAAAGCCAACACTCCAAAAACACATTCATGCACCCATCGCAACGCTTCTTTCCGTACAAATCGCTCCAACGCTTCAATCCCCAAAGCAAATTCCCGCAGCGCCAAAGAGCGTTTAGTTGATAAGCCCCGCGCCCGTAGCCGTTCAAGGTTTTCAGGGGCCGTATATTCAGGGCCATAAATAATACGCAAATATTCACGCCCTCGACATTTTAAGGCGGGTTGCACCCAACCTCTCCGCCCTTTTTTCATGAATTGAAAGGGTTTGATCACCATACCTTCTCCGCCCTTTTTCGTGAGCTTTTGCCACCAAACAATGCCCTCATTTTCACTGTCTGGATCGGTGACTTCAACCGTTTTATAAGGCGTTGCTATCATAATGCCTGCATCATATTGGCAAATTTGCGCCACACGGTTGAGATGCCATAGGTGAAGTTTATCAGTATGTACTTGCCCCTCCGTCGCTAAAATATGAAAGGGGGCCACTTTTAAGTCATTGATATTGTTGACAGGCCAACAGTAAGCCTGATAAGCGTCCACATATTGCGTCGCCATCTCTGCCCGCTCTTGATAATGTTGGATAAGTGCTTTTGTATCTAAGCCCCGCGCTTGTGCTTGTTTTAGCAGCGTCACCGCTTGAGGTAAAGCTGCACGAGAGGCGGCACCGACTGGGGCATATTGTTGGTGAATCAGGGCTTGGGCTTTTGTTGACCATGGCATGAGTTCACAATCTAAGCACACCCAATCCGTTTTTAAATCTTCCCAAAAATTGGATTTTTCTAAGGCTGCATTCATTCGGCTTAAAAAAGCCGATTCAAGGGCTGCGTCCGTGAAAAAACGACGACCAGTACGTGTATAACAAATACCAATCCCTTCATTTTCAATACCAAAGCGTTTTTGAACCACCCCTTCATCACGGCACACAATCACGACTACTCTTGAGCCCATGTGCTTTTCTTCACAAATCACTTTGTCGATGCCACTACGACGATAATAGGCAAAAGCTTGGGCGGGATGCTCTAGCAAATCTGGCAATTGGCTGGTTTCACTGGGCGACATCGTCGGCGGTAAATAAATCAACCATTTAGGATTAACCGCAAAGCGGCTCATCACTTCCAGCGCCGCCGCGGCGTTATTTTCTCGAATAATGACATTACTGAGTAAGCGCGTTGTGATGATACGCTTACCAATCACATCTTCTGCGTCCAAGATTTCATCTTGCACCTGTTGCGCGGATAATGCCGGGGCAAGGGCTTCTTCGGGGAGAAAGGGTTTGACCGACTTATAATAAGTATATTTGGCGGGCACCGAAACCAATTCTTTTTCGGGATAACGGAGCGCCGTTAATTTGCCGCCAAAGACGCAGCCGGTATCAATACAAATTGTATTATTAAGCCACTGCGCTTCTGGCACCGGGGTATGTCCATAAACCACCATCGCCCGTCCCCGATAATCCGCTGCCCAGTCATAGCGCACCGGCAAACCAAATTCATCCGTCTCTCCCGTCGTTTCACCATAGAGCGCAAATTCACGGACTTTGCCCGATGCACGCCCTTGCAAATTTTCACTCATGCCAGCGTGTGCTACTATTAATTTGCCGCCGTCAAGCTGATAATGGCTGATTAAGCTATCAATAAATTCAAGTATTTGTTGGTGAAATGCCGGGGACAGTTTTTCTAATTGTTGTACTGACTCCGCTAAGCCATGCGTTAATTTGACATTTTTACCTTTTAATTTTCGCATCAATTTTATGTCATGATTGCCGGGCACACATATGGCAGTGCCAGCCGCTACCATGTCCATGACAAGGCGCAATACTTCGGGCGTTTTGGGGCCTCTGTCAACTAAATCTCCTAGAAAAACTGCTTTGCGCCCCTCTGGATGATTGCCCCCTCTTTGGTAGCCTAATTTGTCAAGTAATTCAATCAGTTCGTCAAAACAGCCATGCACGTCGCCGATAATGTCAAATGGTCCTCGCTCATGTTTCAAGTTATTCCATAGGCGTGCCCTTTCAATTTCAGCGGCTTCGACTTTTTCAACAGAGTCAAAAATGGTAATATGTCTGAAACCTTCCCGTTTAATATAACGTAGCGAGCGCCTTAAATTTCCGCGCTGTTGGCGTATAACATGGGGACCAAAATTGCGATCAGCACGTTGTTTATTTCTCTCGTGGCACAAACTTTCGGGCAGATTAAAGACGATTGCTGCTGACAAAACATGATGTTCACGCGCCAATGCCAATAGAGGTTTGCGAGCCTCAGTTTGAACATTTGTCGCGTCAATCACCGTCAGTTTGCCCGCTGCGAGACGCTTTGCAGCAATAAAACCTAAAACTTCAAAGGCTTCTTTGGTGACGGATTGATCATTTTCGTTGTCGGAAATTAAGGCGCGGCAATAATCCGAAGATAAGATTTCGGTGGGTTTAAAATGTTTTTTGGCAAAGCTTGATTTGCCGCTGCCCGACGCGCCAATGAGTATGACTAATGATAATTCTGGGATTTTGATTTGCATGGTTAATCGGTTAGGAGTCCAAGATTTATCTTGGAATTTTAATATTTGTCAATTTTGTACACGCTTATACGAAACAGCATTCTTGTTGCAATCAAAGATTTAATTATTTTTCTGTGTGAGTATATTTTTTTTCATGAATTTTCCTAACAAGGCGAAAACCAAGCTTGTAGTCGCGGTAGTCCGGCGCTAATCTGTAACGATTAGCCGAGCGCACAAACCTCGGACTGCTATACCAAGAACCACCGCGAATCACACGAAGGGCGGTGGTATTTTGTTTGCTCAAACAAGTTTGCTCTTTTCCGCTATATTTATCCTCATATTCTGAACAAGTCCACTCATAAACATTTCCCGCTGTATCATATAACTTAAAGGGATTAGCCGAAAATGAACCGACTGGGGCCGTTTTTTTATTATCCCAGCGACTACCGCAATCATCACAGTTAGCAAAATTATGTCCAATTTCGTTTCCCCACCAATATTGATTCTCTGTCTCCGCCCGTGCCGCATATTCCCATTCGGCTTCTGTTGGCAAGCGATATTTTTGCCCGGTTTGTTGACTTAACCATTGGGCATAAGCGGTGGCATCGAACCAAGAGACATTAATCACTGGTCGATTGCCCCGCCCCCAACTGGCATCATCTGGCTTTTGTCGGCCCGTCGCCTGAGCAAAACGGTCATATTCTGCAAAAGTGATCTCATAGCGACTCATTGCAAAACGGCTGAGATACACACTATGTACGGGCTGCTCCCAGTCACTGCCCCCATTTTGAATATCCCCCATACGAAACCGCCCGGCGCCAATCACTACCATTTCAGGCCCTGAACTGCGATCTTGTAAGGGATCACGAAAAATTTTGCCGGGTGTACACTGGCAAAGAGTTGAAGTTGGCGGTGTTGGTAACACCGCAGTCTGCTCAAAAGCAGGTATAATGTAGCTGTATTCGATCCAAAGCAGTATGAGACCAGTCAGAATACCACTAAGAATTGTAAGAATAATGGCTTTTATCAAATTATCCTCCCTCCGACAATTCAAATGTTTCTGCCAAAAATTATGCTATAGTTTGACCAAAATTTATTATAATACAACATTAAAACGAAGTTGCACAGATGATTATTTTAAAAGGAGTCCAAGATTTATCTTGGACGGGCTGGCTTTTCCATGCTATAGTTTAATAAACAAGCTGATAGCTAAAACGCTAGAGGATAAAAATAATATGCTTAACTCATTGGATATTAAAAATTTTACTGTATTTGCAGACGCTAAGATTGAATTTTCCCCGGGACTCAATGTCCTGATTGGAGACAATGCTACGGGGAAAAGTCATTTACTCAAGCTAGGATATAGCGTGATGCACAGCTTACGACCAACATTGGTCGGATTCAAACCGAACAGCTTAGGGCGCCTCAAGCGCACGGGCAGTGGTCGCCAACGCACCCAAATTACAGTAGAACTAGGCGATGACACTCTACAATTTTCCTTTGCCAATAACAGTCGCCGCGAGGTGACAATCGACCAAAGCATAAGTCAGTCAAACACAGTCCCCCCCTTTTTTTCCCACCCGCGAAGTGCTTACCCTGCTTCCAGAATTCACGGCACTCTATGAAGAGCGCTACATGTCTATGGATGAAACGCATTATGATTTATGCAAAGCTTTGAACTTACCCTTGTTCAAAAAACTACCTAACCCGTTAAAAAAAATAATAAAACCTTTAGAAGCTGAATTAGGCGGCAAAGTGACGATGGACAAAACTGGACACTTTTACCTTGACATTCCCAAACAAGGAAAAGTTTAAATTTCTTTAATTGCTGAAGGGTTAAGAAAAATTGCGATGCTAGTTTATTTTATTTTGAATGGCTCATTGAGCAAAGGTAGCATCCACACCCAAAATGCCTGCACAGTTTTTGAGTCTCAGGCGGGATAGGGATGGTGTAGCGGTTGAGCAAGGCAGACTGCTAAGTGCTGGCACAAGATGATCGGGAACAAGAGTCGGAGACATATGATTAATTTAAATGATAAGATAATTTTAGCTGGGGCGGCAGGTTTAGTTGGACAAAATCTGATTGTGCAACTCAAACTCAAAGGCTACAAGCATATTGTAGCCATTGATAAACATGCTTACAATTTGAATATCCTTAAACAATTACATCCCGACGTTGAAACGATTTTGGCTGATCTGGCAGACGATTGGCAAAATGCCTTTGCAGATGCCGCCTGTTTAGTTATGCTTCAAGCACAAATTACCGGTAAAAATTCGGCATTATTTGTCCGCAACAATGTTGAATCGACTGAGCGCGTCTTAGAGGCAGTACGCGAGCAGCAGGTGCCTTATATCGTACATATTAGCTCCTCCGTTGTGAACTCTGTGGCAGATGATGATTATACCAATACGAAAAAACAACAGGAAGAGATCGTCATTCGCAGCGGTATTAAGCATTGTATCTTGCGCCCAACTTTAATGTTTGGCTGGTTTGATCCTAAACATCTGGGTTGGTTGTCGCGCTTTATGGAAAGGGTGCCAGTATTCCCTATTCCAGGGCATGGTCGTTATATGCGCCAACCTTTGTATAATAAAGATTTTTGTCGGATGATTATTCATTGTATGGAAAATCAACCTGATGGTGCTATTTATGATGTTGTAGGTAATGAACAAGTTGATTATGTCGATATCATACGCACGATTAAAAAGGTCAAAAAATTGAATACGCTGATTATTCACATTCCTTATTGGTTGTTTTATGCGCTGTTGAAAATCTACGCTGTCTTTAGTCGCAAACCGCCTTTTACGGCGGATCAGTTGAAAGCTTTAACTGCTGGCGATCATTTTACCGGGGTTAATACCCAAGAGGTTTTTGGTGTGACACAAACGCCGTTTGAGGTGGCTATCCGTGAAACTTTTTGCGATGAGCAATATAGTAAAATTGTGCTAAAACGTTAGAGGAGAAGATATGGAGTCCAAGATTTATCTTGGACTCGCGACCGTCCAAGATAAATCTTGGACTCCAAATACATGCAACCAAAAATCGATCAAAAAAAAATTGCGGTAATAGGCTCGGGCCCTATGGGATTAGCTTGTGCCTACGAGTTATTAAAAAATAACCATCAAGTTGACATCTATGAAAGAGATGATCGCATTGGCGGCATGTCAGCCTCTTTTGACTTTGATGGGCGAAAAATTGAGCGTTATTACCATTTTATTTGTTGCCCCGATAAGCCTTTATTTGATTTGCTCAACGAGTTAAATATTTATGACAAACTGCGTTGGCGAGACACTAAAATGGGCTTTTTTTATAATGGAGTACTCTATAAATGGGGGCACCCAATTCATTTACTCACATTTCCCAAATTGGATTTAATCTCAAAACTGCGTTATGCTTATCATATAGTTTATACTAAAAGTATTAACAATTGGGAGCGTTTAGATAAACAGAATGCTATCCCTTGGTTAAAAAAATGGCTAGGCGAAACAGCCTATTATAGGCTGTGGGACTATTTATTTGAATATAAGTTTTACGAGCATAAAGATAATATGTCTGCGGCTTGGATTGCTACCCGTATCAAGCGCGTTGCTCAATCGAGAAAAAACTTGTTCACTGAACAATTAGGCTACTTGGATGGGGGCTCAGACACCTTACTCAGTGCCTTGGAAAACCGTATCTTGGCTCTGCACGGGCATATTTATCTTAACGCTGGCGTTGAAAAAGTCACGACTGTCAATAATCAGGTAGAAGCCCTTGTTGTTAATGGTGAAAAGCGTTTTTATGATAGCGTTGTGTCCACTATTCCATTGCCTTTTGTACCTCGTTTGGTACCGGATTTATCTGTAGAAATAATAGATAAAATCAAGGGAATAGCAAGTTGTGCGGTTGTCTGCGTTGTGCTTAGGCTGCGCTATGCCTTGACAGAAAACTTTTGGCTTAACATCAATGATCCCGATATGGAGATACCGGGATTGATAGAATATAGCAATCTTAATCCCGTCAGAGAAGATGAAGGGATTGTCTATGTGCCTTTTTATATGCCTAAAACTCATGCTAAATACACACAAGATAATGCCTTATTTATCGAAGAAGTGCTTAGCTATTTGAATCGTATTAATCCTGAGTTTGCCAAAGATTGGGTATTAGCCGCCCACGTTTCTCGCTATGAGTTTGCACAGCCAATCTGTTCCTCGAACTTTTACCAGCAATTGCCGCCAATGCAAACGAATATACAAGGTTTTGTGATGGCTGATACTTGTTATTATTATCCCGAAGATCGTAGCGTTTCTGAAAGTGTTAAAATGGGTAAACAATTAGCCCAATTGATAGGAGCCTCATAATGAAATCAAAGAATAGCAATTTTGCAGTAGAAAACGTCT
The DNA here is from genome assembly GCA_039714115.1 of Pseudomonadota bacterium. Lineage (GTDB taxonomy): Bacteria > Pseudomonadota > Gammaproteobacteria > Beggiatoales > Beggiatoaceae > Thiomargarita. Next base: position 16,634 of record JBDLJY010000058.1, read on the forward strand.
TATGCAGGAACGATGTTTTGACTGGCGGAGTGGATAAAAAGTCAATCGTGCTGTGGTTAAAACAGGAATTTTTTTCATCATTTTTTTTTAAGTTTCTCATCGTGGGCGGATTTGCAGCCTTAATCAATTTTTCATCGCGGATAGGATTAAGTCTATTATTAAACTATGCGACTGCTATCATCGTCGCCTATCTTATTGGCATGTTGACGGCATTTATTTTAAATCGTTTGTTTGTGTTTGAGGTACAATCTGCTCATACTGGTCACCAATTTTTCTATTTTACGCTAGTCAATTTAGTTGGCATTTTTCAAACCATTGCGGTGAGTTTATTGCTGGCATTCGTGGTATTACCTTGGGTTGGGATTGAACATTGGGTAGAAGAAATTGCCCATTTTATTGGCATTTGCGTACCTGTCTTTAGCAGTTTTTTAGGACACAAATATTTATCCTTTAAGTGACATGTATAAACAATCTATTTCTATACAAAAATTTGGTTTAGGTGTCGTTGCCTTAACTTGGCTATCGATAAATTAAACGCCTTCATTTATTGTTACTTTTACTCGTTTTTTATGACATATCGGAGTTCTATGATGGCTATTTCCAATACTATTATGGTGATTTTTCCCTATCGCTATCAAGGCACTTGGGTGTTTGATGATGAGCGAGTTGGACTCGTACAAGAACCTTTTATTGAAGGAATGCCGGAGATCATTGATCTTTTTGTCCAAGACATTCCCAATGCGGCACAAGGTTTCAAGCTATTATTTTCTGCCACCCCATTTCCGGGTTATCAAGCCGAACTGGTATGGGCTCGCTCCGAATATGGGGGAAATTGGTATCGTTGGGAAGTCTATAATTTAGAAGGTTGGCTATGTCCGGCTTTATTTAAGTATTTCAGTGAAGCACCACAACATATTTATTGTAAAGCGGAGCAAGCTAAAACATAATCCTACGCTATATTTTGGTAGGAGTCCAAACTTTAGTTTGGACGTCCAAGATAAATCTTGGACTCCTAAGTTACCCATCCTGAGAACAAAAAGGTGCAATCTAACATAAACTATCAATATATAGCACCGGATCGTGTGGCCCTGAGCAAAGCCCTAAAGAGTTTTGAATACCGGCCACTGATCAGTGTGCTGGTACCCACTTACAATACGCATGAGCCGTTTTTAAGGGCCTGCCTAGATTCTGTGATCAATCAAATCTATCCACATTGGGAACTCTGTATCGCCCATGAACCTCAAGTGCTGGAAGATTACCGAAAACGCTTTCCGACACAATTCAAAGTCACTGAGAGCAAGCGGCTGATTTCCGCAACCACTAATGCCGCGCTAGCACTGGCAACTGGTGAATTTGTGGCTGTGCTGGCGCCTGAAGATTTGTTGACGGAGGATGCCCTATTTGAAGTGGTTAAGCATTTAAATGAACAAACAGATGAGCCGATTGATCTGATTTATTCTGATGAAGATAGATGGGATGAGGCACTGGGGCGTTTTGATGGGCCTTTTTTTAAACCAGACTGGGCACCGGAAAATCTCAAAGGGCAAATGTATATCGGCCATCTCAGCGTTTACCGCAAAAGCTTGGTGGATGGTTTCAGGCAGGGCGTGGAAGGCAGCCAAGATTGGGACTTGGCACTCAGAGTCACAGAAAAAGCACGAGGTATCCGGCATATTCCAAAAATTTTGTATCACTGGCGCAAGTACTGTCATTCCAGTGCCCCACATAATGCCGTCCAAGCCGGTTTGAAAGCGGTACAAGATGCGCTGGATCGGGAGGGAGAAGGGGGACGGGCTGTCTTAAATAGCATAAACAAGCGTGTGCTTGTGCATTATCCTGTTAAAAATAAACCTTTAGTCAGCATTATTATCCCGACTAGAGACAAAGCCGACTTGTTAATTCCCTGTCTGGACTCTGTTACCCGCAATACGGATTATCCTAACTGGGAAATTGTTGTGGTGGATAATGGCAGCAAGGAGCCAGAAACTTTCCAGTTATTTGATTCCTATAGGAAACGCTTGGGCGGTGATCGTTTCAAAGTTCTCCAAGTGCCTAGCCCGTTTAACTTTTCTTATCTGGTGAACCAAGGTGTGAAAGCTGCACAAGGCAGTATGATATTGTTATTGAACAATGACACAGAAGTCATCACCCCCACGAACTGGTTAGAGGAAATGGTGGGTTATGCACAGCGTGAAGCCATTGCTTGTGTCGGTTGTAAATTATTATACTTTGACAACACCATACAACATGCTGGGGTCATTTGCGGTATTGGCTGTATTGCGAGGCACAGTCATTTGAATTTTCCGGTGCAAAGTCCCGGCTATTTTGACCGTCTGACTTTTGTGGCAAACTATTCTGCTGTGACGGGCGCCTGTCTGATGATTAAGCGAAGCTTATGGGAAAAGGTGGGCGGCTTTGAAGAACAGCTTGTTGTGGGTGCTAATGATGTAGATTTTTGCTTAAGACTTTTAAAGCAGGGTTATAGACATGTGGTTTTGCCGCATGTGTTGTTCTACCACCATGAATCCAAGAGTCGGGGGCAGATGGATACCCCCTCGCAACAACTGCGTGTTGCTCAAGATATTGAGTTCATGCAGAGACGCTGGCCTCACATAAGCGAGCCTGATCCTTATTACAACCCGCACCTTAATCGTAATCAAAAAACTGCTGGAGACTTTTCCATCAGTCCAGATTCGATTTATGCAGTGCGTGGGGAGAAGACTGGGGATGGGGGCAACTCTCTGTTAAAACGGCTGTTATTTTGCTTTTTGTCGCGCAAAGCTATTAATAGGTTACGGGTACTTTATTATCGCGCAAAGCTGTTAAGTTAAGCCGTTAAATCAGTCATGGGAGACAAATACCCATGACGTTGTAAATTAAACTAAAAATTAACATTTCGATGTTTTGGCAACCCTGTGCCGGACGGGGATCGTAGGGGCAATCCCTTGTGGTTGCCCCCTCTCCTCACGTCCAATGCCATTAAGTTAAGAGGGCAACCATAAAGGATTGCCCCTACAAAGCGTGATTTTTCGTAGGGGCAATCCCTTGTGGTTGCCCTTGATCCCTCCTTGCGTCGGGACAGGCTTAATGGCATTGCTCCTCACGTCGAGATCCCCGTCCGTAACGTTTTAGGACTCGATGTGATATAATCAGCGCGTCCTGTTATGGGGGCTTCTGTGATAAATATTGGACTCCAGACCAAAATATTATCTGAAAAGCTATATAACATTCTAGGAGTAACAATCAGGATGAAAGTTCAATCAATACACTTAAAACATTTCAAACGGTTTCGTGAGCAATCGTTTGATTTTACCGATCCAGAAACTGGCCTTGCCAAAAACTTGATTGTCTTAGTCGGTCAAAATGGAGCCGGAAAAACCAGTATTCTACAAGCCATCGCCGCCGTCTTGGGTAAGGCGACTGGACGCTTAGAAAATGTAGGTGATTTAAATTGGCCGGGTTTTAATTTGGAATTAGCCAACAGCAATTGGCGACTGCCGACTTCGATAAAAATTGAGGTAGAGTTTTCACCAGCAGAAATCACGGCTACCCAAGAATTTTCTCAAAAAAATAAGTTTGTTGATAATTTTATCAAGCCTTCCGATAACCGGATTGTGACATTGAGTCTCCAAAATGACAAAGTCTATGCTAATACATCAGAGGAATTTTTTCAGTTTAAAGGACGAGACTATGCTAAACAAATTATTAAAGAGCATCCTGACGGTTATAAACTGTTTGAGCAAGTGGGGACGGTTTTTTGGTACACAGAACAACGAACAGCGACCAGTTTAACCTCTGAGCATAATGGCAAAACCATTAAGATATCTGATGAATTACTGCGTGATCGTTTGTCCAAATTTGCTCTATTTCATCAACAGCTAGAGATGGGAAAATTTCCAGCACTTCGTCCCGGGCAAAAGGATTTATTTGTAGAACTGCAAAAAGCCTATCAAACCGTTTTCCCTGAGCGTCGTTTTGAAGGGGCGTTGTTGCGTCCAGATATTGATGACATATTGAGTGAACCTTGGTTTTATTTTTCTGATGGTAAGCATCAGTATGAAATTTCCGAAATGTCAGGCGGTGAAAAGGCTGTTTTTCCGATTTTATTCGATTTTGTGAATTGGAATATTCATAATTCTGTCATCTTAATTGATGAAATTGAATTGCATATGCATCCTCCTATGCAGCAAGCCCTTCTCCGTGCCCTACCCAAAATGGGTCAAAATAATCAATTTATTATTAGCACCCATTCTGACTATATTGAGCAGATTTTACCAGAGGATTCTCCTTATGAATCCATTATCCGTTTGGAGGACTAAATTGTGAGTGTGATCAGTCGTAGCACCAAATTGTTGTTTTGTGAGGGCAAACCTGACAGTCTCGATTATGCGATTTTAGCCCGCTTGGTAGGCAATCCAAATATCATTATTCCCGCAGGTGGTAAGTATGGATTGGGGGCTTTTATTCAGGGGCGGCTTTCTTCATACCAAAGCAAAAAACCATCCTATCTTGCGTTTCGGGATCGAGATTTTGACGCGGAGCCACCATCAAAGATTGAATTAATTATTCCGTTTTCAACAAAGCCCGTTTTTTTTAGCCACCGTGCTTGTATTGAAAGTTATTTGTTGGATGCTTCTCTCATTCATGCTTACTGGATTGAAATGGCACAGGGGCCTAAATGGAAACATGGTGAATCCCCCGGTATTGGTAAGATTTCGGCGTGGATAAAAGGGAGTGCTGAAAATATTAAAGATTATCAAACCGTTCGATGGGCTTTAGCTCACTTAAAACCGGGTGAGCGATGGCCACAAGTAGAAACCTCTTGGACAAAAGGCAGTGGACATTTACCCCATTCACTCAATCTGGATGATTGTAAAAAAGAAGCTAAAAAGTTGATTAAAAGCTTTACCGACTTTGTGAAAGGCGTGAACGAAGATGAGTTTGAAAAACATTTGAATGCCTATCAAAAAAAATTCCAAGAGACTGAATTCTGGGAGCAAAAACAGTATATGGTGTGGTTTCATGGTAAAGACTTGAAAAAAGCCATGCAGAAAAAATGGCCTGATTCAATTTCTTTGAAAACATTTTGCTCTTGGGCAACGGAGCGTTTGGAATTCGATAATCATCATGATTTATTAGAACTTCAGGAGCAAATCAAAAAGCACGATGAAAATTCGTAGGCTCTGCTGAAACAGAACCTCATGTCAGCCTGTCACACTCATGTAGGGTGGATTAGGCTAATCTCTGCTCGGCAGGCAACGACATACGAACGTAAGAGTCTTTAGGGGAGTTTATCCGGCATCATGCAAATATTGCCCTAACAAAGGGAGAAAGCGGACGCGAGTCAACTCGCGCCGTTTAAGATTCCGCCGCGAAGCAAAAATGCCATATCGTGCCGCCTAAAATGAACGGAACGAAGTTGGCTTACTTCGTTTCAGACTAGCGGGGTGTGCTTTGCACCAATAACGCCCGTAGTTTATCGCGCACCGCCGTTTCACCAAAATGCTGTTCTAGATATTCTCTACCTTGGCGAGAGAGTTTTTCCCATAACACTGAATCTGTGTACAAACGGCATACGGCATCGGCAAAATCCTCTGGATTATCCGCAATCAAGGCTGTTTCTTCCCCTGCCAGTCCCATGCCCTCGGCACCAATACTGGTGCTGACAACCGGCAAGCCTAAAGACAATGCCTGACCCAATTTGCCTTTCATACCCGCACCGTAGCGTAAATAGGACACAAAAACGCGCCGCTTAGCAAATTCGGGTTCAACTTCATCCACCCAGCCCACCACTTTAATAGTGTCACTTGCCAAAGCTTTCATTTTATCTTTCATATAGCTACCAATCAGATATAAACGAACTTCTGGCAAACGGGCGTGGATTTTTGGCAACACTTTTTCAACAAAATAATAGACTGCATCATCATTAGGGTGATGATTATAATTACCAATAAAAACTAAACCATTTCGCTGCTCAAAACCGGTTTCTGGCTGCCGATGTTGTTGATGAATATTTGGAATCACCGAATAATCTAAATGGGGCAATTCTTCTTGTAAGTGATGGGCATCATCTGCCGTCACGGTAATCACTCTATCAGCTAATAAGCAATTAGATAATTCTTTGCGCTTAGTCGCTTGCGCGGAGGCTGCCAGTTTTGGATTATTTTCGATCTCTGCTTGACGCTGTTCACGGATATAGTGAATATCTACGGTGTCGTAAAAAATAAGCGTCTGAGGCGACAAAAAACGCACAAACGGTATATAACGATGCCCAATATCTACTCGACAAATAAACGCAAAGTCAAATTGCCGCTGAGCCATGGCATCTGCCAGATTGTAGTTACCATGATAAACTTCAATGCCTAAGGCTTCGAGGGCATGACGGTATTTAAATTGACCGTCCAAATTATCTGGAAAAAAGGTGATTCTATAGCCTAAAGAAGCCCATATTTTCAACAAGGTATAAAGACGCAAGGAGCCTGAATCTTCATCATACGTCGGTAGGGTAGCATCAATCACTAACACGGTAGCTTGCTGTGCTGATATAAAGGTGGGATGCCAGCGCTCATAAAAATAACAGTTGTCAAGTGCCTGCTCCGTCAATTCAGGATAAGCTTGATCATGCTCATAACAAACGGCTGCGTCATAAATCGCCTCATATTGCTGCTCTTTCAATTGCCAAATAAGTTCAGTCAATTGGTACTGTGGCGTGTGATAGGCACTCATTTGGCTAATATCGAGCTGAGACAAAGCAGTCTTTTTAATAATCACCAATTGACTGCTCGTCGCCTCGATAGTGCGCCGATAAGCATAAGCAGGATGATCCGCCGGCGCACCTGCCAAAACTGTCTCGCGCTCTAAAGAGGCATATCCTGCCCGAATTGTGCCATTGCTGTGTTTTTCCATTGGCACCAGCAAAGCTGCTTTGGGGTTGGCGACAAAAATCTCCATGGCACGTTCAACAATATCTGGCTGCGGCTGCGCGTCTAGTTGACAACACCATAGATATTGCGCTTGTTCTTGGCTTTTTCCCCACTCAAGTACTGCCCTTAATTCAACCTGATCTTGTAGACTTGTCAAATCGTATTGTTGACAATACTGCTCAAGTTCATCACTCAATGGTCCACACACCACCACTCGTCCACAACTATCCGCCAGCGCATGAGCCAACCGCGCTAAAAATAGATGCAAATTCAGCACAGGCGTTGAATCAGTCAAGCCAGATAACATAAAAAGATGAGGAGCGGATTGGGTACGCAAGCGTGCCGAAACCGGAAATGCTAATAAATCTTGTTGTAGCTGATGGGGCAAAGGTGAGTGCCGTTCCAGCAGCGGTGCCTCATAAATTTGAGGTTTTTTGGAATGACACCAAACGGCAAAAACTGAGTGCTCGTTAGCATCGGGCGAATCAATTTCAATCTGATAAGTTTTGCCAGCAGAATCGGCAATCGGTTCAAAAGGGATGGAATGAAAACGATTGTCAAAAATCTCTACTCCTTCAAGATAGAGGATACGCAACGGAGTGTTTAATGCCCGGATAATGACGCGCACATGACAAGCATTAATGCGTAAACAGGTGCCTAAGAATATATCGAGTTGGCAAAAATTATCTAAGGTGCAATGGAGTGTAAAAGCGAGCACCTTGCCAGCTTCTAACATAAAAGCCTGCTTGCCTAATTGATTCACGCTTTGCATCAATTGCGGATTTTCCGTTGTTCCGGCAAGACTCCTAAAGGTGGGATAAACATCCGACAAAGGACGTGGTGGCGGTATTTCGTCCGGTGTACTGTTATCATGTTTTAACACCCCTTTGAGTCCCATGCTAATGTCAGTGCTAGTCGAAATATATTGTTCCGTTTGCGAAATAACAATTTCTGCTCTTTGTGCAATCGTTTGTACTAAACTGGCATAGCGGCGAAGATGCGGCCAACGTGAGCTTAGTTTAATTAAACTGGCTAATTGTTCACGCAACTGATGAGACTCAGTACGCAAAGGCTGAATTTGCGCCGCTAAGTGTTGTTCCAATCCGATCAATTGTTCAACTTGAGCCCGAATCCAGTCAGTGAGTTGTTGGTAGTCACCAACGACAGCAGCAGTGGGCGCCACCTGTAGTATTTTTTCAAGCGCGACAGAACTCATGCCAACGGCTATTTGCTTGCTCAATTCATGCAATGTTTTCTGTAATTCTTCATTGTCCGATTGCAAGTGTTCATATTTTGCACGCCAATCGGACTCTAATTGGGCCGCTTGTTCAGCACTGTCCGATTGCAACTGTTCATATTTTGCACGCCAATCGGACTCTAACTGATCCCTTTGTTTGGCACTGTCCGATTGCAACTGTTCATATTTGGTGCTCCAATCGGACTCTAACTGATCCCTTTGTTTGGCACTGTCCGATTGCAACTGTTCATATTTGGTGCTCCAATCGGACTCTAACTGATCCCTTTGTTTGGCACTGTCCGATTGCAATTGTTCATATTTTGCACGCCAATCGGACTCTAACTGAGCCCTTTGTTTGGCACTGTCTGATTGCAACTGTTCATATTTGGTGCTCCAATTGGACTCTAATAGGGCATAATCCGATTGCAACTGTTGGTTTTGGTTTTGACATTGAGCCAACTGTTCCAAAGTCTGATAATTTTGGTTGAGTTCTAATTGCAGAGCCTGTTTTTCTCGCTGCGTGTCTTGCACGATGCCGCGCCGTTCTTGGCTAACCAGCCAATATTCGGTCAAGAATTTCAGTTTTTTGGGTGCTGGCAATGGCATAACATGTTTTTTCAGAATCTGCCGATAGGCTTTCCGCCAACGCGCATGATCGATCCTTTGCGTAATCTGAGAGTTTCCCCAGACAGCATACTCCGTGGTAATGCGATTGAGATGATAAAAATGGCTTTGTGTGGATAAGCGCTGTAAGACATCCCAATCTTCAAACACGTCAAAGGATTCGTCAAAGCCACCCACGCTTTGCCACAAGGCGCGATCAATCAATAGATTAATCAAGGGAATATAATTTTCATAGCGTAAACGCTTGGCATCATAAGACTCATTAAATGAGCCTATCGCATTTTCTTGGAGAATGACTTTATCACCCAACAGTTCTCTTTTAAGCAAACGACAACCTGAATAAACCACTCTGGCATCAAAATGCAGCATGGCTTTTTCCAAACGTTGCAGATGATCGGACAAAAAGCGGTCATCGTCATCCAAAAATCCGATGATGTCACATCTAGTGGCTTGTACGCCCTGATTGCCCGCCTGTGCTCGTCCCCGATTGTTTGTATTATTTATCAAGTGAATATTCAAGCCAGAAAAATCGCTCACCACGTCATCAATGGCAACGCCGCCATCATTGATCACAATCACTTCATCGGGCAATCTTTTTTGCTCTGCCAAACTTTGTAAACTACGAGTCAACAGGTGAGGACGATCTTTAGTACGAACAATAATTGCAATCCGCAGGGCGGAGGGTAGCGTTCTATGGCGACGGATTGCTTTGCGAGCAGGTAAAGGCATATTAAAATGATTCCTGAGTTGATGATGGTATTCAGATTTAGTT
>JBDLJY010000059.1:0-25854 GCA_039714115.1 Pseudomonadota bacterium
TGCAAATGTTGAGTAAAGTGCTTTTTTTGCTAGTGTTGGCTTCGCCTCTTCTAGCTGACGACGCCTACACACAAGCGAAAATCTATTATGACAAAAAAGACTTTAGCAAAGCGGCGCCGTGGCTTGAAAAAGCCGCGGAGCAAGGACATGCTGAAGCTCAAAGCTTACTTGGCTCAATGTATCTGATAGGCAGAGGCGTATCCCGCGATACAACTCAAGCAATACATTGGTTAAAAAAAGCGGCTAATCAAGGACAGGCTGAAGCACAGAGTTTGCTAGGAGCCATTTATTTGCTAGAGAAAGACTTTGCCCAAGCCTACCAATGGCTTCATAAATCAGCCGAACAAGGACTAGCTGATGCACAATACCTCCTTGGGGTGATGTACTCAAAAGGCAAAGGCGTAGCGCGGAATACAGCGCGGGCTTATCATTTTTTTTCCTTGGCAGGCGCACAGGGACATAAGGCAGCGATTGCCGCCCGCGACAAATTACCTCCGCCGCCGCTTAAATATCGTCTAACTGTCAATGCCAAACCGGTGAAGAGCAGAATCAGGATAATGAACATCAAACCCAAATATAAGCCCGGCATTGCCCTAAAACCCGGTAAATATGACATTTATGTGACACGCCCCGGTTACGTTTCAAAAAGAATGTGGGTAGAAATCAAAGAGGCTGATTTGTCTCTTGAAATCATATTGGATAGAAAATAAGCTAGGCGATAAATCGCCTACTACGAACTAAGGATCGTGCATGAAATAACTTCTTCAAGTCAAAACCAAAGTCAAAACAAGACCTGCCAGGTTAAAACCAAACCTGGCAGGTCAAAGGCACAACCATACCTGAATTTGACTTTGACCTGGCAGGTTTGGTTATGATCAGCCTGCCAGGTCTTGTTTTGAAGTTGACTAAATTATTTTATGCACGTTCCTAACTTGCCATTCTCCTTATCGTTGGAAGGAGCAATAACATGAAAAAGATAATATTTCTCTGTATGCTTATCCTTAGCCATTTTGTACAGGCGGCCGACTGCGTGGTTGGAAATTGCGAGAATGGGTATGGTACCAAAGTTTGGAAACATCGCGCAGTCTATGAGGGTTATTGGAAAAATGGCAAAAAGCACGGACATGGAAAAGAAAATTGGACCGATGGTGCCCAATATGTAGGTAATTATAAAAACGGCCAATTTCATGGAAAAGGAACTTTTACTTGGAAAGATGGCAGCCGATATGAAGGAAATTGGAAAAATGGCAAACGGCATGGGCAAGGAACACTGTATCATGCAGATGGTACGAAACAAGCGGGCAGGTGGGAACAAGCCAAGTATATTGGCACCAACCCATCTGTGCCAGTGATTACTTGGATTCACCCAACTTCTACCACGACCGAAGTTTCCTCCGCAAGTGCGACGATCAAAGCCTGTATCAAGTCAACTAAAAATGTGCGGCTTTATGTCAATGAAGTCCCTATCAACAATACTACCCACAGAGGCTTTAAAGTCGTCCCTAGCAGCTGTGATGCTACCCTAGAAAAAACCATTAATCTAAATGTAGGAAAAAACATAGTTAAAATCGTGGTAAGCGATGCAGCAGGACGCACGAAATCGTCAAAGAGAACGATACACTACAAACTCGAAGAACGCATTGCTTTAATCATTGGTAATAGTCAATATACCAAAGCCCCGCTTCGCAACCCGGTGAATGACGCACGGGCAATGGCTAAGGAATTGCGAAAATTAGATTTTGAAGTTTTGTTTCATAGCAACCTCAACCAAAAGCAAATGAAACGAGCTATCAACCATTTTGGCAAAAAAAAAATCACCGCAAGCCGCGGTGTGAGTTTATTCTATTATGCCGGACACGGTATGCAGGTAAAAGGAGAAAACTACTTAATACCCGTCGATGCCAACATTCAGAAAGAACCAGATGTGGAGCTTGAATCAGTTAAACTAGCCAGAGTGATGAGCGAAATGGAATATGCTCGCAATAGAATGAATATCATCATATTGGATGCCTGTCGTGACAATCCCTTTTCAAACACAAGAAGTTTTTTGCGGACAATGACAACAAACAAAGGATTGGCAAGAATTGCAGCCCCTTATGGTACATTTATAGCGTTTGCCACCGCGCCCGGTTCAGTCGCGGCGGATGGTAAAGGAGCAAACGGGCTTTATACGGCAGAACTGATAAAAGCTATCGGAGTCCCCGGACAGAAAATAGAAGATATATTTAAGCACGTCCGTCAAAAAGTGTATAAAAAATCAAACGGATTACAACTCCCTTGGGAGAATAGTTCCATTGTAGGTGATTTTTACTTTAAAAAGTAAAATCAATCACCGGTGGTATTTGGAGTCCAAGATTTATCTTGGATAGATAATCTATGCAACATGTCGTCGCAGGCGTAATCTACAACGCCCAAGGTGAAATCTTAATCGCCCGCCGCCTTGCTCATACTCACCAAGGCGGCTTATGGGAATTTCCGGGTGGAAAATGTGAAGCCGGAGAATCCCCTCCGCAAGCCTTAGCACGGGAATTACAAGAAGAATTAGCTATAGTTGTGCAACAGGCACGCCCCCTAATCCGCCTTGTTCATGCCTATCCCGAAAAAAAAATTCTCTTAGACGTGTGGCGTGTCGAACAATGGCAGGGGCAAGCGTGGGGGCGCGAGGGCCAAGCGGTGCAATGGTGTCAAGCCAACTATTTGAAAAATTTAAAATTTCCAGCCGCCAATGCAGCTATCATCTCCGCTGTACAATTGCCCACCTTATATTTAATTACCCCAGAGCCCCTATCTCTGACAGATAAAAAATTTTTTTATCGCTTAGAAGCCTGTTTGGATGGGGGCAGAACGCTAGTACAATTACGCGCCAAAAAACTATCGGAGCGCGATTACTGCTATTGCGCCGAAAAAGCTTTAACCCTATGTGATCGCTACGGAGCACAATTATTAATCAATGCAACCCCCGAAATCGCCTTATCGGTAGGAACGCATGGAGTGCATTTAAATAGTCAACGCCTATTAGCATGTAGAGAGCGCCCCTCAGATTTATGGGTAGCGGCTTCTTGCCACTCCTTAAAAGAAATTCAACAAGCCAACCAGATCGGCACCGATTTTATCGTTTTAAGTCCCGTGCGTACCACCGCCTCTCACCCGGAAGCACCACCTTTAGGATGGTTTGAATTTTTTCAACTAACGGAACAAGCTAATTGTCCCGTATTTGCCTTAGGCGGGATGGGGACGGAAGACGTGCCAAGAGCGTGGGCGCATGGGGCACAAGGGATAGCAGCTATTCGGGCTTTGTGGGATTAAAAATCGCTTAAAAACGCTACCCTTAATTAAATATTACCATTGTTTTTAATTCGTTTATTTCTTAATTAGTTGTACTAATATATGTGATTTGCGTAGAACGCTGCGACAAATGATTGATATAGTATTAACTTAATGGCATTGACTCGAAAAAGCCTAACATCAAACAAAACCTAAAACTCATGCAAACACAATACAGCCCCGAAACCATAGAAACCGAAATCCAAAAACGCTGGGAAAGCGAACAAGCCTACAAAGCGGTTGAAGACAACAACAAAGAAAAATTCTACTGTCTCGCCATGTTCCCCTATCCCAGTGGGCGGCTCCATATGGGGCATGTCCGCAACTACACCATCGGCGACGTTATTGCCCGTTACCAACGGATGCAAGGCAAAAACGTCTTACAACCCATGGGCTGGGACGCCTTTGGACTGCCCGCCGAAAATGCCGCCATGCAAAACCAAGTCCCCCCCGCAAAATGGACACGCGAAAATATCGCCTACATGCGTCAACAACTGAAACGTCTCGGTTTAGGCTACGACTGGGAACGCGAATTAGCGACTTGTGACGCAGACTACTATCGCTGGGAACAATGGTTATTTATTCAACTCCATAAAAAAGGGCTCGTTTACAAAAAAACCGCCCCCGTCAACTGGGATCCCATCGATCAAACCGTCTTAGCCAACGAACAAGTAATAAACGGGCGCGGATGGCGCTCCGGAGCCCTCATTGAACGGCGCGAAATCTCCCAATGGTTTGTAAAAATCACCGCCTACGCCGAAGAACTACTAAAAGGCTTAGACACACTAGAAGGCCGATGGCCCGATGCAGTGCGTACCATGCAGCGAAATTGGATAGGCCGCTCAGAAGGCGTAGAAATCCAATTTCAAATAAATAACGAAAAATTAACCGTTTTCACAACGCGCCCCGACACCCTAATGGGTGCAACATATCTTGCCATCGCAGCCGAACATCCGCTCGCCCAACAAGCCGCCACCAACAATCCAAAACTCGCAGAATTTATTCAAGAATGCACAAAAACCGGCACAGCGGAAGCCGATTTTGAGACGATGGAAAAATTGGGCATAGATACCGGCTTAAAAGCCACACACCCCATTACTGGCGAAGCCTTACCCGTATGGGTAGCAAATTTCGTACTAATGAGCTACGGCGCCGGAGCCGTCATGTCAGTACCCGCCCATGACGAGCGCGACTTTGAATTTGCCCAAAAATATGGCTTACCCATTCAACAAGTCATTATTCCAAAAGGCGGACAAGCCGCTGACAAACTAGAGGCCGCCTTTATTGACAAAGGCATATTGACAAATTCAGGACAATTCAGCGGCTTAAGCTCAAAAGAAGCCTTTATTGCCATTGCCGAATATTTAGAAGAACGAGACAAAGGACAACGAAAAATCCACTATCGATTACGCGACTGGGGCGTATCCCGTCAACGATATTGGGGCTGCCCCATTCCCATGATAGAATGCCCCGACTGTGGCACAGTCCCAGTGCCAGAAAAAGATTTACCAGTGCTATTGCCCGAAAATGTCGTACCGGGAAAAACCGGCTCGCCCCTAAAACGAGATCCCAACTTTTACCAAACCAAATGCCCCCAATGTGGCAAAGACGCCCAACACGAGACAGATACCTTTGACACCTTCATGGAATCCTCCTGGTATTACGCCCGCTATGCCAGCCCGGACACTAACACAGCTATGTTAGATCAGCGAGTCCACTACTGGTTACCGGTTGACCAATATATAGGCGGCATTGAACACGCCATATTGCACCTACTCTATGCGCGATTTTTCCACCGCCTCATGCGCGATGAAGGCATAGTCAAAGGCGAAGAACCGTTTAGCCGCCTACTAACGCAAGGCATGGTACTCAAAGACGGTACCAAAATGTCCAAATCCAAAGGCAACACAGTTGATCCCCAAAAACTAATTAACAAATATGGCGCAGACACAGTCCGCCTATTTATCATGTTCGCCTCTCCCCCAGAACAATCATTAGAATGGTCAGATAGCGGCGTGGACGGCGCGTTTAGATTTTTAAAACGCCTCTGGAAACAAGTCGTTACACACATTGAAAAACCCGCAATCGCCTTAGAGCCTGACAAATTGAACAACGCGGAACGCGCCTTGCGCCGTCAAATCCATGAAACCATTGCAAAAGTCAGCGATGACATCGGACGACGTTATACCTTTAACACAGCCATTGCCGCCATGATGGAATTGCTCAACAACCTAAGCCGCGCCAAAAACAGTCCTGCCGTGATACAAGAAG
The DNA here is from genome assembly GCA_039714115.1 of Pseudomonadota bacterium. Classification (GTDB taxonomy): domain Bacteria; phylum Pseudomonadota; class Gammaproteobacteria; order Beggiatoales; family Beggiatoaceae; genus Thiomargarita. Next base: position 5,596 of record JBDLJY010000059.1, read on the forward strand.
GCTTAGAAGCAGTAGTACTCATGTTATCGCCCATTGTGCCACATATCACGCAAACCTTATGGCAAACATTAGGTCACTCAGGGCTCATCCTCGATGCCGCTTGGCCGAAAGTGGATGAAAGCGCATTAAAGCGTGATGAAATAGAAATGGTAGTACAAGTCAACGGCAAATTGCGTGGACACATCAGCGTACCAGCAGATGCCGACAAGCAAAGCATCGAAACAACGGCCTTAAATGAGCCGAATGTGCAACGCTTTACCACGGGTAAAACCCTGAAAAAAGTGATTGTAGTGCCCAAAAAATTAGTTAACGTGGTGGTCGCGTCAACAACCCCTAAGCCCCTCGGGACTTAGGGGCTTGTAGGGGAAACCTTATAAGCCCAGTTGACCAGGTTAAGTGTTCATTCACTACGTTAGGGGCGAATATATAGGCACTCTAAGATGCTTCACCAGTCTTAGACACTGCGATAAGTCGTTAAACAAGCATAAGGGTTTAAAGCTAGTGCGGCTTATATACAAAACCGTTCTATAACATTACCGAGGTGACTTTTACCCGCGAAAGCGGAGTTTGGTAACAAATTATTATGCAAAGAGTATTTGTTTTAGATTCAGAGAAGAAACCCCTGATGCCTTGTCATCCGGCAAGAGCGCGGGAGTTGCTAAAAAAAGGTCGAGCGGCTGTTTATAAACGTTACCCATTCACAATTATCTTGAAGGATAGAGTTGGTGGTGAGGTGCAGCCGGTTGAATTGAAATTTGACCCTGGTAGCAAAACCACGGGCATCGCTCTTGTTGGGCATTTTGAGCGTGGCTTAGAAATCGTTTTCGGTGCCAATTTAAACCATCGTGGGCAGAAAATTCAAAAAGATTTGGAAAGCCGCCGCGCCAATAGACGGGCAAGACGTAACCGTAAGACTCGTTATCGTCCATCTCGGTTTAATAACCGTTGCCGTTCTAAAGGTTGGCTACCGCCGTCTTTAATGTCTCGTGTGTTTAATGTCGAAACCTGGGCTGAACGACTACAAAGGCTGGTTTCTATTACTAGCATTGCTGTTGAAACCGTGCGGTTTGATACGCAACAGATGCCAAATTCTGCGGTGTCTGGTGTGGAATATCAACAAGGCGCATTGGCTGGTTACGAGGTACGAGAATACCTGTTAGAAAAATGGGGGCGTAAATGTGCCTACTGTGGTGCTGAAAACGTACCTTTAGAAATTGAGCATATTCAACCCAAAAGTCAAGGTGGTAGTAATCGCGTGTCCAATTTGACCATTGCTTGTCGAAAATGCAATCAAAAGAAGAGCAATAAGTCAATTGAGGATTTCTTAAAACGCAAGCCGACAGCCCTAAAAAGGATTAAAGCGCAAACCCAAAAATCTTTGAAGGATACAGCAGCTGTAAATACCACGCGCTACGCTATCGGTAATGCTTTAAAACAATTTGGTTTACCAGCGACCTTCTGGAGTGGCGGACGTACAAAGTTTAACCGTACTCAACAGAAATATCCTAAAGACCATTGGATTGATGCCGCTTGTGTGGGCGAAACGGGTGCAAATGTTCTTATCCTAAACACATTGAAACCACTGACCATTACAGCAGTAGGACATGGAACACGACAGATGTGCAGGGTTGATCAATACGGATTCCCAAGAACGACGGCAAAAAAGCAAAAAATCGTCAAGGGTTTTCAAACGGGAGATATAGTCAAAGCCGTCGTAACTAAAGGCAAAAAGATAGGGACTTATGTAGGACGAGTCGCTGTTAGAGCAAGTGGATCTTTCAATATTTCTACAAAAAACGGGACAACGCAAGGGATTAGTTGGAAATATTGCCAACGAATCCAAAGTGTTGATGGTTACAATTATTTAACATGAGGAGGATCGGCAATTCCTCCCCTGAGCTGAAGACTCAGGGGGTTCCTTGCCGATATTTTATGAAAACAGTTATCCGTTATCAATTATCAGCTATCAGTTTTTTAATGATAGCGCTTATGCTATGTAGCTGCGGCTTTCACCTGCGCGGAGCGGTGCATATCCAAAAGCTGCATATCCAATCGGAATCAGCCGAACAGATAGCCAATGAAGTCAAACGCATTCTCACTCAAGAAAGCGTACAAGTAACCCCCACTACCAAAGCCGCGCAAGCAGTGCTGTATTTACGCCATGAAAATGTAGACGAGCGGGTACTATCAGTATCCGACGAATCAGGCAAGCAAGAAGAAATTGAAATCAATTACCGGGTAGAAATGGAAGTCCGCAAACCCGATGACAGTATCTTGTTAGAAAAACAGATTATCAGCTTATTCCGTGATTACCGTTTTGACAAAACCGCTGTATTAGCGGCGGGTGCGGAAGAAGAAATGTTGCGCGAGGACATGTTTCATGACATCGTAGCGCAAATCATACGCCGCTTGCAAGCTATTAAGCCAAGATAAATCTTGAACTCCGAATACCACGTTACTTTTGGACTTTGCTGGAGCAGGTTTGCAACCTGCTCCGTAACTTTATCAATATTTTATGGACTATATGTTAAAACTCACACATCATCAAATTATCAGCTTGATTTTACTTAGCGTTGTTATAGTATCCTGCAAACAGAGCATCTCAACTACGTCCACGGTTAAGCATATCGAAAAAGAGCAGAATAAGGATATCGTTGAACACATTGAAGTTATGACATTTGAATCTTTTCCGGTACAAGTCAACGTTGTCGCTAGAGGGCACTTACCTGACAATTGCACCTTCATTGACGACATCACCCAGGAGCATCATACCAATACTTTGAGGCTCAAAATTACAACGGCTCGTCAAAGCGACAAGGATTGTACCAAAGGAAATCAACCATTTGAAGAGATTATTCCCCTTAATATTGAGGGGCTTTTGGCGGGGATTTATGTTGTTAAAGTGAATAGTGTTACAGATAGCTTTGAATTAGGGGTGGACGATATCAATCATTAAGAAAATGGCGGAGAGGGCGGGATTCGAACCCGCGTGCCCCGTTAGGGACCAACCGATTTCGAGTCGGTGCCGTTATAACCGCTTCGGTACCTCTCCATTGGCGGGCGCCATTATACATACTTGCCACCTCAATAGCAAGTCCTAATTTGAACATCGCACCGCTATTAAGTTAAGGACAAATAACTGAACTAGAGACTAACACAACATGTATTTTGAACTCAAAAAACCTACGAGCATTGTTATCATTTACGCGATGGTGGGCGATTGATACCGGCGGACATGGGCTTTGCGTACCATGAAACGGCGACGATTGGGGCATTTTTATGGTGTTCAAGGTACGGAGTGGATTGGGGAGTTACATAAAAGTGCAAGTTAATATATACTATTTTGTCGAATCTGGAGTACAAGACAATCTTGTAATCCAGATTCTGCTTAAAATTAATTATTTTAAATCAACATGAGCCAATTCCCATGAAAGTATCTATAGAATTACCTGACATCACTGGCGTGGATCAGCGCTATATAAAAGAGATGCTTGTCACTACGCTTTATTCCACTGGTAAGCTTTCAGAGAAACAAGCACGCCAAACAGTAGGTATGACGCGCCGCGCTTTTGAGGATATGCTATATCGCTTTGGCTTTTCTGTTCTAGTAGACAACCGAGAAAATCTCAAGATTGAACTAAATATATGAGTGACCAAAGATTGACAGTCAGTAATACTGGCCCGCTTATCACGTTGGAAAAGCTTTCAGACGGCTACAGTTTCATCCGAAAAATCTATGATAGGCTCCTTATTCCACCTACAGTGCTAAAGGAGTTGTTTCAAGGCCAATTTGTCAGTGCAGAAGCCTACCTTGAGCACTATGGAGTGACTGACTTACTTGAGGTAGTAGAGATTAAGCCAAGTGTTTTGCCAGAATTGAAAGATTTGGATCAGGGTGAAGAAGAGGCGATACAACTGGCTCTTCAACGCGGTTTGCCTTTACTGATTGAGGAGCAAGCTGGACGCGATGTAGCGTGCAAATTGGGCGTGTCTATATCAGGCATTGCTGGTCAAGTGTTGAGAGCGTTTCGAGACAAAATTTTGACAGCAGAGGAAACGCTGAATATGCTTCAGGAGTTATTTACATATAGGCGGATCAACACAAGGATTTATCAGGGCCTAGTCGAAACGGTACGCCAAGAAGTATAAACGGCCCCCCTATCGACGAAGGGGGGATTTCTTAATACCATCCAAGGCTTGCAACAACTAGAGACTAACACAACATGTATTTTGAACTCAAAAATATCGGAGCGATCAAACATGCCAAAATAGAACTTGGCAAATTAACAGTGATTTGTGGCAAAAATAATACCGGAAAAACCTATATAAATTACACCTTATATGGTTTTTTAAATCACTTACGCGAAAAAAAATCAAGGCAACTTTTCAAATCCATCAATAAAGAGAAACTCAATGCTGAAACCGGCATTATCACGATTGACTTGAAAGAAACTGAAAAAGAATTAAAACAAGTGCACACTCAATTGACTCAACTTTATGCCGAAAAGTTAGAAGAGATTTTTAGTGCCAATGCCCACGAATTTACCCTAGCTGAATTTCATCTTAGCACTGAACAAATGGAGATTGATTACTCAAATAGCTTTGAAAGACGTACTCACCAATACGATGCCATTAAAGAGGAAAATAATCAAATTCTTGAAATCAACCTCAAATCCAGAATTCAAAGTCAGCGATTAATTGACTTGATTATTGAAGAGATATTATTTGAATTTTTTTTCACGAAGAACTATCCTCGTCCATTCATCCTCTCAGCCGAAAGAACTGGCATACAACTGTTTCAAAAAGAACTGGATCGAACGCGGAGTGACTTAATCACCGCCTTAAGGGAAAATCGCAATTTAGCGTTATTAGAAGAAAAGATTGATCGCTTTGCCTTGCCAATCGAAAAAAACCTTAGTTTTACTAGAAATACCGACATAACAAAATTCAATAGTTTCTTAACACAAGAACAAACTACCTATATCGAAGACATGTTAGGAGTGCAATATGAAATCATAGACGGGCGAAGACTGGTGATAGACAAAACCACCCATCAAAGCTTACCTCACTACATGTCTTCAACATCAGTACGCGCCTTATTTGACTTGCATATATGGCTTAAACACCAAGCCTCTATCGGGGATATTTTATTTATAGATGAACCGGAACTCAATTTACATCCAGAAAATCAACTCAAAATAGCGCGGCTATTGGTGAGATTGATTCATAGCGGCATTTACGTCTTTCTCACGACGCACAGTGATTATATTATTAAAGAACTCAATAATTTATTGATGTTGGCAAATGATTTTCCTGACAAAGACGCTATAATGAAAGAGTTTGGCTATACACCAGATGATATTTTACCTGAAGAAGATTTTAAGGGCTATATTGCCAATCCTGACGGCACCATTTCGCACATTGATATCGACGAATATGGCATGATACAAAGTGGCTTTGATGATGCAATTGTTCAAATTAATGAAAGCTCAGATAAAATAGCATATGCAATCAACAACCGATATGAAATTACCTAATCTCATCAATCCTGAACTTTGGTTAAAAGTTGAAAATAACACCGTTTGTTGTGAATTAAAGTCGAAAAACCCTACCCCGATTCAATATGAAACACAACTAATAAATGCCCAATTGTTTGTAGATTAGTCGCTTTATTTAATTAACCGATTTTACGAAGCAGAAGGAAAGCTTGAAATTAAAAATGTTTGGTATGTTTTGTTTTATATGAATCGCATAATTAGGATGCCAAAAGGCACTCGTGGTGAACCACAACCCGTCAAGGAAGCTATGAAAAATTACTCTCAAAGCATTATCAAATATAAATGTTCAAGAACTATGTATAATAATGTCAAATGGAAAGATTTAATAAGTTAATGAACAAAATCAGGGATAGAATCAGATAAATAACTAAGCTGGAGTCCAAGATTTATCTTGGACATTTTTAGCAAGCGTAGGGTAGATACAGTCTTCAAAAATCTATTACTATCTATCATTTGTTATAAATTAATCAATTTGACAAATTCTGAAAACAAGGTAACATGTACAGATGGTGTGTACTTGTTAAATCCTCAAACACACCTGGGGTCATTATAAGGGTTAGTAGCAGTCTTGATAAATCTGATACAATATATTAGATGGTCTACACTACCTTTCTGACAATCAACTTGACAAATTATAAAAGTGATGTATCATCAACTGGTGTGTACTTACAGAAATCCCCCAAACACACCTGGGGGTCATTAGAATGACCACAATAGTCACTCTTTGGGTACCTGCAAGGAATCTCAAAGACCTGTCTATTTATCAGGGTCATTGTGATGTCTTAGTGGCCAATGTATGGCAAGTTCCGGGCTGCTTATTTTGACTGAGCTATCCTGTTATCCGCAAGGGCCGATAATTGTGACGGGGAGGCAACTCTCCTCGTAGCTGCAGGCCGGTGGGACTCCGGCACACGAATCGTTAGCAGTACTGCTCGGCTAACGTGATCTATGATATTTTACGGTATACTAGTAAATAGTAATAGATTTTTAGGAGCGGTAGATACAGGTATTATACCTTACAAGACGGTGCGTAGGACGCACCCTACATTAATCCAGGCGGAGTAAAAAATTCAAATAAGGAGAATATAATGAAAAAAAGAAAGTTCGTAATTTTAGCTACATTCCTAAGTTTTGTATTTATGTATTTTACAGCTGCTGCTAATGCTGGTGATATTATTCAAGCTGAACTCTTCTTCGATGGCGGTGAATATCAGCTATCGAAAACACATATACCTCACCTTACTACTGAGCAACGTGATACTATTCAGAAAAGAATTGATGCCAATACGACATCATTATCTACACAGGGGGTTCTTGATACACCATATTTTATACAACAAGTTTCACTTGAATGGCCGTTACAGTGCTTATCATATGACTCGGGCTGTCATGGAATTTCAAACTTTGTGGACCATAATCCAAGCACTCCAGATGCATTGCTTGATTATTATTGTGGAGAGCGAACCTATGATACTGATTCAGGTTACAACCATAGGGGAATTGACTACTTCAACTGGCCTTTTTCGTGGTACAAGATGGATCATGAACAGGTTGCAATTGTAGCCGCTGCTCCTGGTATTATTATCGGAAAGGATGATGGTAACTTTGACCGTGAATGTAAGGTCGGGGGTGGGATGTGGAATGCCGTCTATGTACGCCATGCCGATGGTTCAACTGCCTGGTATGGGCATATGAAAAATGGCTCTCTCACAACAAAGGAGGTTGGTCAATCTGTGACCACAGGTGAGTTTCTTGGCATTGTTGGCAGTTCAGGGAACTCGACGGGGCCTCATTTGCATTTTGAATTATATGATAGTGACGGAGCATTGATTGATCCCTATTATGGTTCCTGTAACTCACTTAATATAACTAGCTGGTGGTTACAACAGCGCCCTTATTATGATTCTGCAATCAACCTGGTGGCATCACACAATTCTCCACCTGAATTTAACACCTGCCCTACCCAAGAATCCCCAAACTTCCAAGACAATTTCCAGCCTGGTGACAGAATCTACTTGGCTAGCTATTATCGTGACCAACTGGCGGGACAAGTAAGTACATATTCAATCTATAGACCAGATGACTCAACATTTTATAGTTGGCAGCATTCAATTTCGGAATCGCATTATGCAGCATCTTACTGGTATAGCTGGTTCAACTTGCCCGATGATGCCCCAGTAGGCGTCTGGACATATGTCGTAGATTATGAAGGAGAATCCTATACGCATACATTTAACGTTGTAGGTAATAAATTCTGTTCTTTATTCGGTACAGTTACAGATAAAGATACTGGAAACCCTATTAACAAAGCGAAGGTTGTGTTGAAAAAATGCAAGAGATGCAAAGATAAAACGGATAATCAAGGTTACTACGAAATCAATGATGTTGAATGCGGAATTTATAAAAAGCTGCTGGTTAAAAAGAAAGGATATAAGGTTTATAAAGAGAAAAAGATTGAAATAGAAGACGATATTGTTCGTGATGTTCAATTGAAAAATAAATAAGTTTAGAAAACACAAGAAAGGGATAGAAGGTCATGGGGTCAGAGAAAAATTAAATCTGCCCCACCGAGCGATACCCAAAAATCCCCGCTCAACAGTCCACTAAACCTCAAACAATATTCCGCTGTGCAAACACTCCGAAATTCCGTATTATACTTGGACTCTCCAAGCGTATGCGTCCTACGCACCTTTTGTCAATGTGGATAAATTATACCTTACAAGACGGTGCGTAGGACGCACCCTACATTAATCCAGGCGTTAGGCTGGCTTTGTTATTCATTTTGCCTTTAGGGTTGGAGTCCAAGATTTATCTTGGACAGCTTTGCAGTCTTATTTATCGCGTTTTTAATAATTGACGCAGGATGTTTTGTAAAATAGGGGCAAAATCTGAAAGTTGCCCATCTTGGGGCAGGTTGATTTCCTCCATCAGTATTTGCAATAAATCGTCATCCAATAATTGAAGTTCTTCTGGACGCTCCCCGTGCATAAAAATGAGTCTTTTAACTAATTGCTTACGTGTATGGATCAATTCCTTGTTGTCCAAGTTTAAAATATCAATAGTGTCGGTGGCGCGTGGCGTTAAGCCTTTGACATGTCCGGAGAGATTAAATTCTAGTTCCGTCTCACATTCTGACATTAGGGGTGTTAACGATATCCTTTTTGCGCCATGCGCGTTACCACATTGTTTATATTCGTTACAACTAGCAACAATGTTATGGAAATTAAGCGTTTGATTAGGTGCAACATGTTGTGCTTGAATATGTTCATTATGCGATTTTTTATCATCAATATGTTGACAACAGTAAGCACACAGATAATATTGCTCATTTAAACATTTCTCACGGATGGCTTGGCGTTCTATCTTGCTCAAGTCCTGATACTTTCCTTTAGGATGAAGCCGCTTCCAGTCGCTTAACTTTTTGGGCTCATTTCCTTTAACGATTTTTTGCACGTAACACCTCTAATCGTTTGATCAATAGGCGAGCCTCAGCTAATTCTAAATCATTGGCAGAGATTTCTTGCTCCAATTCAGATAATGCGGCTTTGGCGGCACGATTATCACCCTGATGAATCAATTCCAATAACTCAGTGATTTTTTTCTCCACCTCTTCATTACGAATATTGGTATCCATGACTTTTAGAAGAACCTGATTGGCATCTAAGCCGTATAAATCCTCTAGCGGCGTTAATTGGCTATCGTTTAGGACATAACAGCGCACATCTTTAGCATCACTGATCACCAGTGGCGAGTGTGTGGTCAGCAAAAACTGACAATTGGGAAAAGTGTTGCGTAAACGTTGGATGATGCCGCGCTGCCATTGTGGATGCAAATGTAGATCGATCTCATCAATCAGTACGATGCCCTCACCCTGCAATGGATTTTCTAAGCAGGGGTTCATCATAGCCAAACGACGTGCAATATCACCCACTAATGCCATCAGTGATTTTTCACCTTGGGAAAGCTGTGCCACATCTAGGGTTTTGCCATGCTTTTCTACCGTCATTCGTAATCTAGGCTTACGCTGTACTCGTAATTTAGAAAAACCCGACATAAAAGCTGCAATAGCATTGCGAACCGCCGCTAATTCAGCTACAGGTGTCTGAAGCTGGGATAGCTTTTTCCGTAATGGCTCATGTTTGGGATCATCTTGAATCAATTCCAGAATATCTTGCATCGCCGCTTCGCTAAGCCCTCTTTCATTTTCCACATCCTCGTACTCGCGGAACCACTCAAAAAAGCGGCGAAAATCTACCCCTTGCGTCAGTGCATTATCATAGCCATCCAATTGATCAAAGCTATGGCGTTTTTTAATCTTCAGTGGAATATCTAAAACCACACGCTCGACTGGATAATAAGCTATCAGCGGCAAACTGCTATTATCATTATTACTCAGTCTGTTGCGATATATATTTGCCAAATTGGACAGTTCTTTCAATTCACTGCCATGCTCACTATTAAAACCCTTACGCTGATTTACTAATGTCCACTGAAATTGACGATTATCGGAGAAATCGCAGACATCAAAGCTGATTTTGCTATATTTAGCATCATTTTCTATATCAGAATCTAAAATCTGGCTACCATTGCCTTTTTCCCGTTCAATCCGAGCAATCAGCCAAGTTAAAAGTATTGTCAATGCCCGCAAGAGAGAGGTTTTACCTGATCCATTGTTGCCGATAAAGACTGTCACCTTACTGGATAATTCTACCTTTAAATCAGTGAATTGCGTAAAATTTTCGAGTTGGATTTTTTTAATTTCCATTAATTAACCTCGTTTTCCTAAAACTTATCTGGATGACTATAAGTCTTGACCATAACTTATCAAGCTCGCGTAGGGTGCGTCCTACGCACCTTTTGTCAATGTGGATAGATTATACCTTACAAGACGGTGCGTCGGACGCACCCTACATTAATCCAGGCGTTAGGCTGGCTTTTGTCAGCAGTTTTTTTACACGAACCTCTTTTAAGGGCTTCGTTCGGATCATACCAAACGGCATTGACAAAATTTAACCTAGCTGCCGTGCCAGCGCATTCTTGAAACATAGTTTTATCATAATTAACTTAAAGCAGTGTGTGGACCACAATCAATTTTGAAATCATTCGGTAATCCATCAATTATTTTGCTATCAACAAGATATATTAAAAATTCTTCCAGAACCGAGTTGTCAAGTTTTAGCTGACCTTTTTGCCTTTTAAGAAATGCAGAACCTCGCTTAGCTATGGCATCTACCTCTAAAAAGTCTTTATACTCATTGAGTAAATCTACCATTTTATCAACACGTTCTCTCTTTGCTGAAGTTAAGGCTTTTATGGAGTTAGCCCAATCACTATATCTTTCTAGTACTTCTTCCAACAATTGCTTGTCGGCAGAACACTTAGGGTTTGATATTGCTGCAATCACCTTGTCTTTATGTGGGGTTAAACTCATTTTTTACCTCTATAGATGTATTCTGGTGATGGTGAAATTCTATCAACCGATACTAGTGCTTTTTCTAAATCAAGTTGTGATTCCGGGTGAACCCTTTTAATAGCATCTTGTAAATGAGAGATTGCAACAGTTCGAGCATGTTTATCAGTATTATTATTAATGTCTTTAGGCTCTAATGTTAATATGTCCTCATATATAGTTGTACCAAACTTGTTTCTAAAAAACCTCTCTGACATGTCAGTCATAGAAAATAACTTGGTTTCAGTGCATATATCTTTAATTATCATTCCATTATAGAAAGGTGTTTTTTTAACATTTGACTCCCTTCCAATTATCAATATAACTTTCCCATTATCTGAGATTGATTTTCTCATAGATGAAAGGGCTTGAGCCATATCTATGCAATATTGAATAACGGTAAGAAATCTATTTCCTCTATTTTTTCTATTTGATCCAAATTCTGAATGTGCAACTGACAAAATATCAAAATCTAGCAACTCCATTATAATCCTATGATTCTGATGGTAATTAAATACATTGATATAGGGTGGGCTGGTAATAATTAAATCTACTTTTCTATCAATATGTTTGTGTAAATTCCTAGCATCCGATAATAAAGCCGAAACTGAAGACGGTGATTCAGGGAGTGAGCATAAAAACGAATAAACTTGGTTATATGCTTTGTGCCATGCTTGAGCAATAGTTAGTTTTTTATAACTCTCCATTTTGAAGAGAATATTTAAGATTAGAATAAGCTGATGTTTACTACTATGTGTGTGAATTGCTAGTTTTGAAAAATTAATGAGGTTTTCATAAGCCTCACGGTAGTTGAATGACTTTTCTTTCTGGTAAATAGGCTTATCTACTTCAAAGTCTAGCATTGGAATTAAATTATCCAATCCCTTGCATAAACTCTTTTTTTCAGAGATTGGAATTGCTCCAATTTCAAAGAATTTAGACATCGCATAAGCCGCAGGATTTACTTCACAACCAATAACATCTAACTTCCTTTCTAAACTTTCAAGTAGCACTGTTCCACTTCCTGAAAATGGATCTGCTATCAAAGAACTAGAAGAAGCATGGGTATTTAAAAAATACTCAATTAATTCAGGAGTAAATTGTCCTCTCCAAGAAAACGGATTACTTCTGGTTTTCTGGGTTACATTAAGTTTGTCAGAACTGTACATAAATTTGATTCCATGTATCCTCTATTTTCGTTTGATAGGCAGGCTACAAACACCCACCCAATCCCGCACCAACAACTCCCCAAAGCCCCCGCATATCACGCGACATCACCGCGCACGCAAACGTGAGCCAACCACCCATGCTTGAGCCAGTTGGGGGCACTCGAATTGGCTAAAGGAGTTGTTTCAAGGCCAATTTGTCAGTGCAGAAGCCTACCTTGAGCACTATGGAGCGACTGACTTTTACAGGATTGTGCATGAAAGGATAAAAGCCAAACACTACCACGATCTAATCCTTTCATGCACAAACCTTGTAGTTACATTATAGCACAGCAAACTGCAACGAGAATGATGATATGATAGTCGGGACGCTCCGCGTCCGAGCAGGCATTCCTTTGCGGAGCACGAGGTTCATTTGGGGCGCGACATGTCCACAAAAAAATTTTAGAATTGCCCTTTCCAAAATTTGACAGCAACAACAAATCACATCAACAACTAGCAGAATGGGGCAAACAATGTGCTATAAAAGCTAAAAATGTCGTCGGTGATGATAAAGACTTGGACTTAACAATGCACCAACTTGGACGCTTGCGGAGAACGGTACGACAAGCTTTGAGTGCGGAGCTAAAAGAAATTGATGCGTTGGTAGAATAAATTTCGCAGAGTGTTTCTTGATTATTACATAGACGGGCGAAGAGTGGTGATAGACAAAACCACCCATCAAAGCTTACCTCATTATATGTCTTCAACTTTCAACTCAAAATAGCGCGGCTATTGGTGAGATTGATAATAAATTTTTCGGGTTGCCACGCCGTTAGGAGTCCAAGATTTATCTTGGACGTCCAAAATAAATTTTGGACTCCTGAGACTAACGGAGTCCAAGATTTATCTTGGGCTAGCTCTCCTCATCCGTCTACGTGCTCGGTGAGTAGTTGATTAACTGCGGCTTCTAAACTATCTAAATCCGTTTTTTTTTCAATTCCTTTAAATTCATCGCCACCATCTTGAGTGATAAGTAAATAGTCTTCACAATAGGCATGACCAACAATAAACCAATCGACAGTTGCACCACATTTTTTTCCTGTTCCCTGAATGTGTTCTGTCCTTTGGAGTCCAAGGCAGTCTATGCACTTTTGGCGTTTAAACTTATGCCAATCGTCATTTGTCGGAAATTGTTCACCGATGACGCTTGCTGTCGCTTCAGCATGGCGAACCTCAAATGGTTTGATGCTAACACGTTTAGAACTCAGCGATTGGCTGACAATCTCAAGATTGTATCTTTCTTTCAATTCTTGTTTTAAATCAAACAACTTTTCTGTATGTACTAAGGCAGAAACAGTGAGGTTAAACTCATAGCGATGTTTATCGTTCAGTTGATTAATTTTATTACATATTCTCCAAAACTTACGATGACTAAATACAGCATTGGTATCAAATGCGATAGTGAGTTTTCCTTGGCATAACAACTGATAAACTTCATTTAGTTTCAATTGACTCAAACAAATCAAGAAATTGATCATCTTTCAACAATTCTATGTGTCCAGTGTCCTTGCGTTTGATAAAAACAACGCCACCTCCTTGTTCAATGCTAAGTGCTTTACGAACATATTCTGGTAGTCTAACCAGTCCATCACTTGAGACATATCCCATTGGCGCACTTTCCCAAGTCTGATGTGCATGGGCATCATGTTGGGTAAAATGATTGACTTCACGAATAGGCCGAGCTTCTACCAAAGGCCCCTTCCGCATGGCATAAAAATACTTGCCAAACTCAAACGCGGGGGAATGACTGCTGATAAATATCTGTTGAGGGCCGAAAGGATCTTCCACAATTTCTTGGAAAATTTCCCGAAGGCGCAGTTGTAAAGTATAACGTAAATTCAGTTCCGGTTCTTCAATCGCGATAAAAGTCGCGTTACTCACCAATAATCGTGCGACAAGGGCAACGACTTGTTGAATGCCAGAACCCAGTAATTCAATGGGTATTCGCCCAGATTTTTATTTTTTAGGCTGAAACGCTAAATTAGCGCAATTAGTATGACGGTTAAAGAGAGCTACAAATTCACCTTCACCAAGGACATCATTAAATCTTTGTAATGTTCTCACAAAGAGTTCCCATTTATAAATGGAAGAGTCAAGAGAATCTCTCATATCATACAGTTTTAAAAGAAGTGTTTGCGGCACAATATTTCGCACAGTCTCTATTTCACTTTCTGATATACGTCGATCAACACCAATGAGTACCATTGGACTTTGCCTAAAAATACTTAATAAATTTGTGTCATTTTCCTCAGGTTTAATTAAATCAGTTCCATCAAAAAAAGTAGGTTAAATTTGGCATTCAAACTCATTATGAGCCTTTTGAAGTTCAATATTGATATGTATTTCAGAACTTTTAAGCAATCGTGGAAATTCTGATGGGTTTTGGGATCGTGGAAGATCACTAGTCTCAATTTTCAAGACTGCTGTTATTGTAATGGGACTTTCCGATTCTAAACTAAATATTTCACTCGCCTTAAATCCAAGTTGCGCCAAATCTTCAGAACTTAACTTGGCAAACCAAGAATGATTAAAGCACAAAAGCTGAAAAAACAATTGCATCGCTTCAAGCAAATTCGACTTACCGATATTATTTTCACCATGAATCACACAAATTGCCCCCATATCTTCAAGGACAATTTCCGATCCAAAATTTTTATATCCTTTGACTGAAAATCGTTTAACTTGCATAGCTTTTTGCTCTCATAGAGATTTTTATGTCGGCATTCTGAGTCCAAGATTTATCTTGGACTCCAAAATACCTTATCATCAACGCAGCGGATTATAACCCGGCAATTGCGTCACATCGAGATCATCAATCTGTTCTGGCTCTAAAAATTGTACTCCTTTATCGTTCTTAGAGCGGGCATAATCCAAATATACTTTTTCATGGATAAAGACATCAAATAAATCCGGATCAATGTGATTATCTTCTTTCATTCGACCTAAAATCGTTAATACTTCAGATAAAAGCTTGGGTTTTTGATTATAAGGGCGATCACTCGCCGTCAGAGCTTCAAAAATATCCGCAATTCCCATTATTCGGGCAGGTATAGACAATTGCTCGCGGACCAGCCTCTTGGGATAGCCGCTGCCATCCATATGTTCATGATGTCCGCCCGCATATTCGGGTACATGCTGGAGATATTTGGGATAGGGCAAAGATTCAAGCATGCTGATGGTGGTATCAATGTGACGATTGATAATTTCGCGTTCCTCCGGCGTCAAGGTGCCTTTGGTGACATTCAGGTTATAGATTTCATCTTGATCTAAAAAGTTTTCTACCTTGCCATCCGGTGTTTTCCAGCGATGCAGGGCAATTTGCAGCACTCGTTCTTTGAGAGCATCAGACATAAATTCGCCACCAAAATTGCAATGGCGGATAAATTCACGTTCCTCATTCAAAGTTTTAATTTGTTGAGCTAACTTCGCCTCAATATCGACAGTTTCGCCCCGTGCTTGTGCGGCGACTTGTTCACGTAACAAAGCAATTTCAGCATCGCGTTTGAGTACCTCAAAACGAGTGTCTATGAGATGAATGCGATCAAAGAGCGTTTCAAGTTTAGTGGCTTTGTCTATGACATATTCAGGGATTGTGATTTTGCCGCAATCATGCAACAAGGCTGCGACTTTCAATTCCTCGCGATCCTCTTCAGTCATCGTGAAATCTTTTAGAGGCCCGACTTGGATAGCCGCCGCTGCCTTTGCTAACATCATAGTTAATATTGGCACCCGCTGACAATGTTCGCTGGTATGGGGAGATTTTTCGTCAATAGCAGTGGCTATCAATTGAATAAACGCTTGAAACAAGTGGCGTTGTTTTTCCAATAAGCACTGATTAGCCAAGGCAACCGCAGCTTGTGAGGCGAGTGATTCTACTAATTCTTGCTCCAAGCTACCAAAAACGATATTTTTCCGTGTAATGGGATGCAAGGCATTGATCAATTGCAAGACACCAATAACCTCGCCATCGTGATTTTTCATGGGCACGGTCAAAAAAGACTTAGAACGATAATGATATTCTTGATCAAAGGCTCGCGGGCCAGAAAATTCAAATTCTGTATTGGTATAAGCATCGGGAATATTGATAGTCTGACCGCGAATCGCAGCACATACCGCGACCAATTCTAAATTGGGCTTACCGTTGTCTTTATACATCTGTAACGACGGTAACTTCACGGCTACACCACTGGTACCCCCTTTGTGGATATTGAGGGTATCGTTCAGCATGATTTCAAATTTGAGTTGCTCCTTATCACGGATATACAAAGTCCCCCCATCCGCGTCGGCAATGTGTTTAGCCTTTTTAAGTATCATTTCTTGTAGGCGTGTTCCATCCTTTTCAGCCGATAGCGCGACACCAATTTGGTTTAACGCTTTTAGACGCGAAAGCAAGTATTGAACATTATCGGGTTTATTTATTTTCACTTCTTGTTGCCATTTCTCTTGATAGTAATATTCTAGCGGCTGATACTCAGCTTTATAACTCATTTTTTGACAATCTTTAATCCAATAGCCCAAATAAAGCCAATCAAGATTTAAGCGTTTTGTTTCTTCTACTTCCCATAAAATGGCATAGACGCCTAAACTACGCGCCGAATAGTCAGGATCAAAAAAGGTGTACACAGCCGACAGCCCATTTCTAAGATGATCAACCACCGCTATCGCAAGTAATTTATTGTCCAGACGAAATTCATAAAATATTGTCTTTGACCAAGGGCTAGTCAAAAAATGTATATAAGCCTTTGGAGTATTGTCCATACCATCGCCCTTGTGACGGGTGGCTAGATAGCGACAATAGAGATCAAAATGAGCCTGTTTGAATAAGGGTGGAACGGCAGATACCGTTAAATCCTGATTTTTCTGCCACACGCGCCGTTGACAGCGACGGGGTGCAAATTGTCGCACTGGCAGACGCACCGCTATACAGGCTTCACAGTCTTGACATTCAGGACGATAGATATGTTCACCGCTGCGTCTAAAACCTTTTTGGGATAAATTATCATATAACAAAGCCTTTTTAAGAATTTCTGGCTCTATGAATACTGTTGTTGCCAGACTGTTTGGCAAATAACTACATTTGTGGGGGGGGGTTGTATAGAGATTGAAATAGATACGGTTACTCATGGCACAGATCCTTCAATTGCCACGCGCCAGTCTGTCCCGGAGCTTCACATAAACGATCTAATAAGGCGCGATATTGTTGACGCGGAATGTTTACCGCGCCTAAACTTTGTAAATGTTGAGTCTGCACTTGACAATCAATCAATTCATAGCCCCAGTGTTGCAGTTGCCAAACAAAGTGTGCAAAGGCGACTTTAGAGGCATCACTCATAAGGCTAAACATAGATTCACCAAAAAATACTTTGCCCAAGGCGATGCCATACAAGCCTCCGACTAATCGCCCTTCATACCAAGATTCAACCGAATGTGCAAAGCCATAGTCATGCAAAAGACAATAGGCTTCTTGCATGTCCTTGGTAATCCAAGTACCGCCATCATCGCGGCGGGGGCCAGCACAAGCCTGAATGACTTTCAGAAAATTTTGATCCATCGTCACAGTGAATTTACCTTTACGAATGGTTTTACGCAAGCTACGTGAGACTTTCAGATCGTCAGGAAATAATACCATTCGTTGATGAGGTGACCACCATAATATGGGTTCATTATCGTTGTACCAAGGAAAAATCCCTAGCCGGTAAGCCATGATGATACGGTTAGGTGTTAAGTCACCACCGACTGCCAGCAATCCATCGGGATGCTCTAAAGCATCTTCTAAGGGCGGAAAGTCGTGGGGACTGGCATTGTGAGGTATCCAATAGGGACGGAGCATTATACAGTTATCAGTTATCAGTTATCAATTGTAAATTATTCATTCAGCCACCAACCCCCCATCAACCAACCGCAACCTCCGATCCATCCGCGCAGCAAGGGCAGGATCATGCGTCACCAGCACCAAACTCGTCCCAACAGCATGATTTAAATCAAGCATACGCTCATACACTTGATCAGCCGTGCGGTGGTCTAAATTACCAGTGGGTTCATCGGCTAAAACACACCTTGGCTCCGTCACCAGAGCCCGAGCAACAGCCGCCCGTTGCCGCTCTCCGCCCGACAGTTCACCCGGTTTATGTTTAAGGCGTTGATCTAAACCGACTTGTGTTAGGATATGCACCGCCTTTTCTTGCGCCTCAGCGGGAGACAATCCTCGTATCAACAAGGGCATACAGACATTTTCTAATGCAGAAAATTCCGGCAATAAGTGGTGAAATTGGTACACAAAGCCTAAATGCTTATTGCGCCACAAGCCACGTTTGGCGGGACTTAAGCGGTTCATAAGTTGCCCCATTACCCGGATTTCACCCTGGCTTGGATTATCTAAGCCCCCCAACAGATGCAACAGAGTACTTTTGCCAACCCCCGAGCTGCCGATAATGGCAACTTGCTCTCCCGCAGCGATACTCAAATCAACACCACGCAAGACTTCGACAGAAAGCTCGCCCTCTTTAAAACTCTTATACACATTTTGACAATTCAATACAACTTCACTCATAACGCAACGCTTCCGCAGGATGGGTACGTGACGCACGCCAAGCTGGATAAATGGTAGCTAACAAACTGATTATTAAAGATAATCCTGTTATTTTATAAACATCAAGCCATCGTAAATCAGAAGGTAAGTCGCTGATGTAATACACGTCTGAAGACAAAAATTGAATGCCAAAAAAGCTTTCAATCGCCGGCACCACAGTTTCAATATTCAGGGCTAAACTAACACCGCCCCCTAATCCTAATAAGGTGCCAAACACACCAATTAACGCGCCTTGCACAATGAAAATCGTCATAACGGTGCCAGGCGTTGCGCCCAAAGTCCGCAAAATAGCAATATCCGCCTGTTTATCGGTAACAACCATAACCAAAGTAGAAACGATATTAAAAGCAGCCACCGCCACAATCAGCGCCAAAATCACAAACATCACAGTTTTTTCCATTTTAATCGCCTCAAAAAAATTCTTATGGCGATAAGTCCAATCATAGCTGTCATAACCAAAGGGCAATTCCCTTTTCAAGTCACGACTAAATGATTGAGCGATAAACATATCATCCAATTTAACATTTAATCCGTGAATACTACCCGCCGGCATTCGTAATAATTTGGCCGCGTCTTCAAGGTGCAATAACACCAAACCGCTATCAAATTCGTGCATACCAACGCTAAAGATACCTTGCACAGTAAAGCGTTTCATACGGGGCAATAAACCAACCGGAGTGATGGAGACTTGTGGCACAACCAGCGTGACTTTATCGCCTATCCAAACACCAAGCACTTGCGCCAATTCCTTACCTAACACAATAGCCCAGTCACCGGCTTTCAAATTATCTATACTGCCAGCAATCATTTTATCTTTAACTTGAGACACTTGAGGCTCAAGTGCCGGAAAAATGCCTTGCAAAAACGCGCCTTCGACATTTTTATTATAAGTCAGCATCGCTTGGCCTTGTATAAACGGCGCTACCCCCGTCACATGGGCCCGTGTTTGCAATTGTTGCGCTAAGGGTTGCCAATCGCTCAAGTGATTATTAAAGGTCTTGACCACGACATGCGCCGACATACCCAACATGCGATAACGTAACTCCTTTTCAAAGCCATTCATCACCGACAATACCGTGATAAGCGCGGTCACGCCTAAAGCAATGCCGAGCATGGATGTCAAAGAAATAAAAGAAATGAAATGGTTACGACGTTTAGCGCGAGTGTAGCGCAAGCCAATATAAAAAGGGAAAGGTTTAAACATAGGCGAATTATACCAATAGAAAACTTCAAATTAGCAGGAGTGCAAGGCGTACCTTGCACGCTTTCCCTTAGGAACGTGCATGAAATAATTTAGTCAACTAGGAATGGTATAGCTTGATTAAATTATTTCGTGCCTGTTCCTCACTTCTTTAATTGTTGTAAAAAAACCAGGTTTATTTATGAGCACTGTATAGCCATCAGTTCTTTGAAGCAATTGGCAATATTTATGTGAAATGCCGCCCACTTTTTCTT
>JBDLJY010000060.1:0-25726 GCA_039714115.1 Pseudomonadota bacterium
TATGTTTGGGGCATGGTTTTTAGCGATGGCGGTAGGCAATTATATCGGTGGATTAATGTTTGGGATGATAGATGAAATCGTTAAAACTCAATCAATGTCCACATTCTTTTTAATGTTTGTTGCTATCGCTTTCGGGGCAGCGGTACTGTTATTTGCCCTTTCGTTCCGATTGAGAAAATGGATGCATGAAGACAAACACCCTTGCCATTATGATAAACCGAAAAAAAATTAAGAATTGGGTATTGATTTATAAAATGTAGCCCGTAATATCTATCAACTAAGTCAACGCAAGTTGGTAACTTGCAAGACGGAGAGATTTTGATAACTGATAACTTTAGTGGGTTATTTCCACAGATAGTGCAGCATCAAAAGACGTCTCATCTAGGGTATCGAGCAATGCCATATCGTGGCGGTAAACATGACAGAATTCTATAAAATCATAAAAAATTACGATGCTACTCCAATTTATTGTTGACAATTTTATGTGCTTTGCCGAAGAAACCTTATTTTCTATGGTAGCCAGTGCAGAGCTTGAACAACATAAAAATCATTTAATTCAATTAACACCTGAAACCGATTTGCTACGCACTAGTGCTTTATACGGTGCTAACGCGCATGGGAAAACCAAATTAGTTGAAGCCATCGGTTTTGCCAAACAGCTTATTGTTAATGGAGTCCAAGGTACTAAACCCATTCCAGTTACGCCATTTCGTCTTGACAACAAATTGAAACATCAACCCAGTCGTTTTGAATTTCTGATTTTTTATCAAAATATTCGCTATCATTACGGGTTTATCATCAATCATCAACGAGTACTTGAAGAATGGTTATTTGTCACTCCGAAAATAAAAGAAGTGCGTTACTTTGAGCGAATCACTTCAGAAACGGGCAAAGTGGTAATTGAATTAGGCGGCTCATTAGCGCGTAAAAATTCTCAACAAAGACAGTTTATTGAATTTGTTGCCCAAGGCACACGCCCTAATCAACTCTTTTTAACCGAAGCTTTGGAGCGGAATGTGGAAAAATTAAAGCCGCTCTATGAATGGTTTGAAAATATTTTACAAGTTGTTCCGACGACTCCACGTTATTTGCCCTTGGAAATCAGAGCGAATAAAGAAAAACCCTTTATTACTTTTTTAAGTGATTTTCTGAAACAGGCTGATACGGGCATACATGATATTAGAACGGTTGAAGAAGATTTTGACTACGATAAACATTTTCCGGGGCAACTACGACTATAAATAGAGAATGACATTCGTTCCGGCAATACGATTATTATGTTCGGTGAAGGTACTTATGTGCTAACGAATCGGGTGAACCGGTACTAACGCTACATTCTGGACAGGATGGAAGCGTTGTTTATTTTGATTTTTCGGCTGGTACGCAACGACTCACCCATCTTTTGCCCATATTAGTTGATCTGCTTTATAGCGAAAAAGTGTATATTATTGATGAACTGGATCGTAGTTTACATGCGTTATTACCCAAACTTTTTTTAGACGTTTATCTAAAAGGTGCTGCCAATCAACATCGTTCTCAGTTAATTTTTACCACGCATGATACCCATTTATTGGATTTAAAGGTATTGCGTCAAGATGAAATATGGTTTTTAGAAAAAGATGAACACGGTGCGTCACATCTTTATTCATTGGTTAATCTAAAAATGAGTCCAGACTTAAATATTCAAAAGGGTTATCTTCAAGGGCGATTTGGTGGAATTCCTTTTATTGGTGATCTTGAGCAAACGCCCGATTGATCGCAGTTTAAAATCTCTGAGAGATACACGCTTATTGATTAAGAAAAAATTTGAAGCCTTTGCCTCGGTGCATAAGGGCAAATGAATTCAACGATTTTTAAGCACCACTGGCAAAAATGAATAAGATCGGAGTCCAAGATTTATCTTGGACGAGCGCTCGTCCAAAATAAATTTTGGACTCCAACATAAAATGAACCGGAGAGCCTGCTGTGCATATTATATCAAAAAGACCATTTAATGATGCTGCAAATAACTATCCTAATTGTCGAGAAGCTATTATAGATACCTATAACACGCTAAAAAAAGGTATTTTTAGAACCCCAGAATAGTTAAGAATGTTTTTTCCGTCTCTGGATAATTTTAAATACCAAGACAAGTATTTGTGGCAATCATTTAAGGTTAATGGCAGCCATTCAATTTGTACACCAAAGATTATATGTTAAGCATATTGTCACTCATGCAGAATATGACAAACTTTGCAAACGATATAGAGAAGGAGAGTTGTGATGTCAACTGTACAATCAAAAGCACTAACAGATTCTTTTCTGGCATTTGCTTCACAAGCATCGCCAATTTTACATATCCATACGAATGATGATTATGAATCTGCTTTAGAATTTGTTGAGTATCTTTTTGATTTAGCGGAAGATTATGAAAATGATCCTCTAAATGACTTAATTACTATCATTTCAAGGTCAATAGAAGAATATGAGTCGAATCAAGAGGAACTAGTCAAATTTGAGCAAGAAGCACAAGCAATGGATCAAAGTATCTCTATGCTTCGTATACTCATGAATCAATTGCCAAATGGGGGTTGTGGCCCGAAACGTTTTATCCCGTCATTTTTAGCAAGCGCAGCCAAGCAAGCGTAGCTTATGCCATTAAGTTAAGGGGAATGCCAAGTTCGTAGTAGGCGATTTATCGCCTACACCTCTGCCAGCACAATATGGCATTAACCTATCTTCCCCAATCAGGCAAACGTGGTTGACTAGGAATTCCCTCAAGCCGAAATACCGCTTTATTAGTAAACTCATTTTGGGGAGGTCTGAGATTAAGCGTGAGACTATCCAAATCGGCAACGCGGACAACGATACTGCCTTGCCCATTGTCGTCATAGCTTGATAGCCAATTTGTCTCGACAATCTTGACTTTAAGGGTGACGTGGGTATTGAGTCTCTCTGTAAATTCATAGCGACCAATTTCCCCCGTCGAACTATTTTCCACCGCTTCTACTTCTTCCACTTCTATTATTTTTTTGCCATCCATGAAAACGGTAATAACGTTATTATCATCGCTTAATGACCCCCATTCTATCCTCGCTAGAACCAGTTCTAGTTTAAGGGGATTTTGTATTTGAATAATATTTTCTTTGTAGCTTTCTACTTGAATTCGCATCGTTTGTAACGGTGCTGAGCGTAAATAATTATCCGCACGCTCTAAATCTATCGCCTCCAAAAATGCGATATAAAGATAACGATCTTCAGCCTCTTGCACTTTTTTACGCAAGGCCCTAATTTTGCCACGTCTTTGTATATCTTGGAATTCTTTCGGCCAACGGCTGTATTGATCAAGTAGATCATAAGCATCAGACCATCTTTGACGATTCAACAAGCGATTGATTTGAGTCTCTAATGAATTGAATACGTTCGCTAAAAATTGCAACTTTAGAGCTTGTAACTGAGGAGCATCTTTAGATTGATATTGGCTTAAGTGCAGTGCAGCGTCCAAAAAAAGACCTTCATTGAAAAATTCATAATAGTCATTTGTGAAAGTCGCCCACTCTTTTTGCGATTCATATTGAACGATGATACTTTCAGCATCAGCGGCATGTTGACCATTTGGCAAGGCTTTTAGATAGGCGTGTGCTTTTTTAACTTTGACAGCCATCGCGTTGGCTTGCTCTACGGGCTGCCACCAGCGTTCTTCTATTTCTTCGCGTAAAATTTCATCCACCTGTGCAACAATATTTTTAGCTTCGGCAGCCAGTTTTCCATCCGGTTTAGCTTGCAAATAGGTTTGCGCGGCCTCTTTTTTAGTACGCGGCGATTTCGCGTTTAAGACGAGTTTCCACAATCGCTCTTCCTCTTCTTCACGCAAGGCTTCTACCATTTGCGCGATAATTCTATTAATTTCGGCTCGACGTTTTCCATCAGGTAGGGCTTTTAAATAGGCACGCGCAGCCTCCAATTTGACTGTCAAAGAGCCGCTTTCTTTAACTTGCTGCCATAAGCGTTGTTCTTTTTGATCACGCAATGACTCTTCAATTGGCGTGATAATGCTCTGAATTTCCGCCTTATGTGTACCATTAGGCAAAGCTTTTTGGTAAGCACGCGCAGCTTCTAATTTAGCCATCACCGAGGCTGCTTGTTGTACCGGTTGCCACCATTGCTGTTCGCGTTTTTGACGCAAAGCTTCTTCCGCTTGAGCCACGACAGCTTTAGCTTCTCCGATATGTTTTCCGTTAGAAAGAGCTTTGATATAGGCATTAGCAGCCTCAATTTTCTTTACTAGAGAGGGAGTCTCTTGTATCGCTTGCCAAAAGCGGTGTTCGCTCCGGTTGCGCGATTTATCCAATTCATATTTCGCGGTTCCATTAGTGACAACAAATAGCCATGAAAAGGGATGCGAAAGTGGTGTTGTATAATAATATTCTTCTAGCCAATGTTCCATTGTCTTAATGTCTTCAAACCGGGCATTGGGATCATTTAAGGTGCGTTGAACTTCATCATAGTTTTTCTTATCTTCAGAAGTTTGTTGAACCGTTTGTATGATTAATGGTATCACTATCATCAAAAAT
This sequence comes from Pseudomonadota bacterium, assembly GCA_039714115.1. Lineage (GTDB taxonomy): Bacteria > Pseudomonadota > Gammaproteobacteria > Beggiatoales > Beggiatoaceae > Thiomargarita. The sequence continues at coordinate 4,554 of JBDLJY010000060.1, forward strand.
AGTAATATCCTCAGGCGAGTCCACCATCTCTTTGAAGATTGATGCCCTGCCTGTCTAGCACGTTTTGCCATGTCGGAGTCTTTTGGAAAAAGAGTCATAACCTCTTTTCCTTGGCATTTGAGTCTCAATAAAGATAGTGATGGAAAGGGTAGCCATTTTTTATAACTGGCGACAGCTTGTTCATAGTTTTGCAATTGAGTGACATCGTGTTGTGACTTTATAGTCTCTAAACGTTGTGCCAACCAGATAAAAGCGTCTAATAAGCCAAACGAAGCAAGGGGGTTGATTTGTTTAGGTATTTCCATGCCATCCGGTGTGCGGCGCCGTTTGCATTCTCCAAAGGCGCTGACTGGAAAGGCTTTACAATTGTCTTCTCCTACCTTGTTGATGAGAGCATTGTATAAATCACGATGTTCAGGGCTTGGGAGTTCACTGATTGTGATTGTGGTTGTGGGGGAAGGCAAGAGGGCAAGACGATCCCATTTTGTTATTAATAAGACAATGGGTTGATTAAAGTGTATTAGCCCTATGGTTTTTTGCAATAGGTTGAGTTTTTCAGATACTCCTTGATGCGCGGGGGCTAAAACTAAGAGTCCATCCATGCTTGCCAATTTATCGCGCAATTCTTTGGCAATATCTTCAGAAGCGTTTTGAGGATGTAGTAATTCGCCGCCATAATCAATTAATTGAGCGTAGAATTCCCCTGTTTGTGGTGATGATAATTTGTAATTAAAGATGAAATCTGTGCTTAATTCGGTACCATTGGGTACTAAGCCTTGTTCTAATAAGTGTTTAGCTTCTTCAAGCCGATCACTACTTTTGTGTAGAATATCAGCTTGTTTTTCCGTTATTGTCCAAGTATCCGGTTCACCCGTTGGACGTTTAATATCTACTGGTAATAGCGAACTGGTATAACTGGCGGGATGTTCTATGCGTTGCATATCAAGGGCGGCTAATAGGCAGGTTTTGCCTGAGCCGGTTAGTCCGAAAAAGGCGAAATTGTATTTTTTTGTCATATAAAGTATTAGCGTTCTAAAAATTAAAAGTTAAGGATCGCGAAAGTCAAAACAAGACCTGCCAGGTTAAAACCAAACCTGGCAGGTCAAAGGCACAACCAGACCTGAATTTGACCTGGCAGGTTTTGTTTTTAACCGGTCTTGTTTTGATGCTACGGCGCAACCGCCGCATTCATCAACCACCAAGCCGAAATATTCTGTTGCCACGCCCGTTTACCAAGCCATGCCGTTTGCTGTGATAAAGCCCTTTGGGCAGTCTCCCTAAAAAATTGACCACTTAAACCACGCCCCGGATTCATCACCACCTTCGCATCATTACGCATAAAAATGCTCGCTTCAAATTCAAGCAATTCTCCTTTATAGCCCGCTTTTTTATGTAAAAAGAGTAGAGATTGAGTCACATCATAAGAAACTCGCTGTGCGCCATTAAAAATTTCTTGGCTTTGCTTCATAAAGGTAGCCACCTCTCCTCCCCCTCCCACTTCCCCTCTCCCTCCCCCTCTCCCTTCCTCTTGTGTCAACATTTTGCTCGCACGATTACCCGTTAGTATCACTAATTGACCCAATGGCTTAACGAGATGATAAGAATAAGGCCTAAAAGTGAGCACCTCTAAGCCGAGGACACCTATCGAAACGACAATTTCAGGCCCCAAGGGCTGAACGCACCCCAGTCCCGCAAAAAAGGTCGCCGGCACAAAAACCAAAGCATCGAATCCTAGATTTAACATATCATCGCCAGAGAGCTTTCGTCCTTGAGTCATTTTTTTAATCGCATAATAACTACCATAAAAAGGAACCCAAGTGATAAGCCCACTCTCTAAAACACTGACATCTTCGGCGAGGGCAACATTATCGCTGATAGAAGCAAAATAACGTAAATGATAAGGTAACTCAGGGCAAGGATAATTGGGGCACAGACTCAGCAATTCAGTCGCCAAAGCGGCTTGAGCAGTCGCAGAAAGTGGGCGGCGCATTAAATTATGAAACAGCGGCTCATCCTTATATCTAAACAAAGCCTCTACCTTCCTCTCATCACCTTCTAACAAAATCTGAATAATAATGGGACGCATATCAGCCAGATAGCGGCCAAATAATAAACTATTCTGAGCTAATCCCCATTTATTCAATAACATTTCCCCCTCTTTCAGCGCCAGCACATCCCAAATATAAGGATCATTGGCAAACAAGCCAAAAACGCCGTTTTTATCCACCACACGCATTAAAGCCGGCCATAATTCCTTACGAAACATTTTATAAAAATTAGGGTCTTTATCTAAACGTTGGCGAATAGTTTGACCGTTTTCAATTATAAAAGCTATGATTTCAGCAAGTTTATCATCAGAACGCAATAAATACTTATCGAAAACACTTTCAAGCCAAGCATCATATTCTCTCGCCCCCCGAGTATGACGCGGAAAAATAAACACAGTTGCGGCACCCAAAACGCCACGCTCGGCAAGTTGACACATCAGATCGCCGTGGTTTTCTAAGGCTTCGGTAAGTAGTTGAACATCTTTAGAGCTTGTGTGTATGGCAAAAAAACTGGTTATAGCGTTATAACAATCCCGTTTCTTGAGAATTTTGACGAGCAAAATTGGATTATCAGAAAGCGCAAGCAATCCAGCCGTTTCAGGGTACTTGCGTAAAAATCGGCTAACAATGATAGAATGCCCCAATTGTTTGAGTAGATTGATTTGATAATAAAAGTCATTTTTATGCTCTTGTTCAAGAATGGTAAACCATGCACTATTGACGGTGACGACAGCTTTGGCAGCCTCTTCGCGCCAACCGGCTTTGAGGAGTTCACTCAGGGCATAGTCAACCGCTGTATTAGCGGGGCGTGCCGGTAAAGAATAGCTCAAAAATATTAAAAATAGTGATATAATTTTAAATAGTGACAATAAAACTGTTGACATAACGATGTTCCCCAGGCTTAACTGGCTACAATGATAAGGGAGGTATTTTGGAGCAATTGACAAAATTTTTTGTGATACTAGGAAGCCTCAATGCTGGACTATCAGTGATTCTGGGAGCATTTGGCGCACATGTGCTTAAGGAACAACTTGCCGAGCGTTTAATGACGACATTTCAGACCGGAATTCAATATCATTTTTTCCACGCTCTAGGATTGATTGCAGTCGCCTTTGTTGCATCGCAACTACCTGGCTCCAACTTAGTGAAATGGTCAGGGTGGTTAATGTTTGGTGGGATTTTGCTCTTTTCTGGCAGCTTATATCTGTTGAGTATCACAGGAGTTCGGTGGTTTGGAGCCATAACCCCGCTAGGCGGAATAGCATTTGTAGTATCTTGGCTTTTGTTAGCGCTATCAGCTTTTAATCAATAAGTTAGATTGCGAAGGTATTGTGATAAAGGTTAATATTTCATTTCTAACGACCTGCGGGGTATTGGTCTCCCCGCAGGTCTGTCTTTATCGTCGGCACGAGATGGCATTGACGCAATAAAAGGGAATATTAATATTCATCCATATGATGCCACTCTGCATCTTCCATCCATTGATCGGGGCCGGACAGAAAATCGATAAGTCCCCCGAGTACTTGATAGTGTTTACCTTCCTCTTCGGCGATTTTTAACAACATCTCCTTCAAGGCCGGCGCATCGACTTCTTCCGCTTTTTGCCGGTAAAACGCCTGACTCTTCTTCTCATGGGCCTGGGCCTTTCGGTACAGGTCTATTTCATTCGCATCGACATCAAACGCCTTGTCCCTCTTCATCTCAGAAAAAATGTTTTTAACGTTGGGTAATATGGCTTCATCGATCCCCGGGATATTCGAGTTTTCCTTTATGGCCATGAAGACGTTGTAATGCTCCACCTCGGAATCGGCCAATTCCGTCAGTATTTTTTTCATTCCCGGATTGTTCGAGCGTTCTGCCAGCTCACGGTATTGGGCCTCGCCTTCTTTCTCCACTTGCATCGCATATTCGAGAATATCCATAGACAACCTCCTGAACGTAATTTATGTAGTATTTCAGTTTAGAGGAGTCCAAGATTTATCTTGGACTCCTACCATCAACCCAATCCCAATTTCTTCTCCAAATAGTGAATATTGGTACCGCCAGCTTGGAAAGTCGAATCTTTCAGCAAGCTTTTATGCAAAGGAATATTGGTTTTGATCCCATCTATGATGATCTCATTCAAAGCCATCCTCATACGCGCCATCGCCGATTCGCGGCTGTCACTGTGAGTGATCAGTTTGCCAATCATAGAGTCATAATAGGGGGGCACACGATAACCACTATAAATATGAGTATCGACGCGCACACCTTGACCACCCGGTGCATGGTAGCGAGAAATGAGACCGGGAGAGGGCATAAAAGTATCAGGATCCTCCGCATTGAGACGACATTCCATTGCATGTCCTTGAATATTAATATCTTTTTGTTTATAAGCCAAAGGCTCGCCGGCTGCAATACGCAGTTGCTCGCGTACAATGTCAATGCCGGTAATCCATTCAGTGACCGGATGTTCAACCTGTAAACGGGTATTCATTTCAATAAAATAAAATTCCCCATTTTCATACAAAAATTCAAAAGTGCCGGCACCGCGATAGCCTAGATCCCGACACGCTTGGGCGCAACGTTCACCGATTTTATTGCGTAGTGTTTTAGTTAAACCGGGCGCCGGGGCTTCTTCTATCATCTTTTGATGACGACGCTGCATAGAGCAGTCACGCTCGCCTAAGTGAATGGCGTTGCCATGAGCATCGGCTAAGACTTGAAATTCTATATGGCGCGGATTTTCAAGGTATTTTTCCATATACACCTGCTCATTACCAAAAGCCGCAGCCGCCTCACTTTGAGTTAAAGAAATGGCATTAGGTAACGCCGCTTCACTACGCACAACGCGCATTCCACGCCCCCCCCCTCCGCCGGAAGCCTTGATAATCACCGGATAACCAATTTCGCGTGCCAATTGCAAATTCTTATCTATATCATCACCCAGTACCCCATCGGAGCCAGGCACACAGGGAACTTTGGCCTTTTTCATGGCAACAATGGCTGACACCTTATCCCCCATTAAACGAATGGTATCTGGACGAGGGCCTATGAAAATAAAGCCGCTTTTTTCAACTTGTTCTGCAAAATCAGCATTTTCCGATAAAAAACCATAACCGGGATGAATGGCAACCGCATCTGTCACCTCAGCGGCGCTAATGACGGCTGGAATATTCAAATAACTATCGGCAGATGGGGGGGGACCAATACATACAGATTCATCAGCCAATCGTACATGCTTAAGTTCACGATCTGCGGAAGAATGCACCGCCACCGTCTTAATTCCCATCTCTCGACAAGCCCTTAAAATGCGTAGCGCAATTTCCCCTCGATTGGCAATAACAATTTTAGACAGCATGTACTTTTTCCTCATCAGTTATATGAACGCCTGAATTTATGAAAACTGTCATTCAATGACAAATAATGGCTCATCATATTCTACCGGTGCGCCGTTCTCTACTAAAATCTTGGCAATAATGCCGGCTTTATCAGCCGTGATTTGATTGAGGATTTTCATTGCCTCAATAATACACAAGGTATCCCCTTCATTCACCATTTGTCCCTCTTCAACAAAAGGCTTAGTGGTGGGAGAAGGTGCCCTATAGAACGTACCCACCATCGGTGAATTGATAATATGTCCCTTAGTTGGTTCATCGTGAGTTGGCACTGGTGGTGAAGGTAAGGGAGGTGGTGGCTCCACAGGTGCAACCGACAGGGGCTGTGCGGCTTGTTGCATAAGCACTGAACTCGGATAACGGCTGAGACGCACAGACTCCTCACCCTCGTGAATTTCGATCTCCGATATCCCAGATGTTTCAATCAGTTCTATGAGTTTTTTGATTTTACGAATATCCATGAACCTACCTCGACAAAATAGACAATGCAGCTTGCAAAGCTAAGGTATATCCCTGCGCCCCAAGTCCAGTGATGACTCCGATGGCAATATCCGAAAAATAAGACTGATGTCGAAAAGCTTCACGGGCATGCACATTGGATAAATGGACTTCAATAAACGGAATAGCAACGGCTAACAAGGCATCGCGCAAGGCGATACTGGTATGCGTGAAGGCGGCAGGATTGATTATTATGAAATCCACCTGATGTGCAGCGTGGATTTGTTCTACTAATTGGTGTTCGGCATTGCTTTGAAAAGTGGTGAGTTGATGACCGGCTGCTTGTGCCATCTCAACAAGTTGTTGATCGATGCTTGCTAAGGTGGTCTGACCATAATGCGTCGGTTCGCGCTCACCTAATAAATTGAGATTCGGGCCGTGTAGCACGAGTATATTAAACATTTCGGGTTTTGTTTGGTTGCTGTGAATTCGGTTATGCAATGTGTGTACAATACCACATTTTGAGTCAAAATATAAAAAGCGGCGATAAATCGCCGCCGTTCCGCAGAGGTGTAGGCGATTTATCGCCTACCGAAACTAGGCATATCTAGCCAACGCACGGTTGATGCATAGTACATAATTTATTAACAAACATTCATACAATTTGCTAATTTACAACTCACCCACTTTTTTTGCATTTACTAAAAAAGGCTTTAATTTTTTTAGCAAGTCCTTATAATGTTGGCTACGTGAGCGCAAGCTCACGTTGGGTGGTGGTTCTAACCTAAAATCGTTGGTTAGGTAAAATGGCGAACGTATGAGATGGGGTTAAATACCGAGAACCAAGGTAATTAAAACCTCATCTATGCGCCTTGACTTTTGTTAAGGCTGTCCTCAAGATACCTCCTCACGAGCCGCCTCTGGTGGTAAGTGTGCTATTGTTAACGTTTGTTAGCAGAAATGTATCGGTGTCCTATATCGGTGCGATAATATACCCCCTCCCATCGAATTTGTTTAACCAGCGCATAAGCTTTTGATTGTGCCTCATGCACCGTCTCTCCTAAGGCACAGGCACATAGCACTCGTCCGCCCGCAGTCACGATTTTTCCTTTTTCAGCCCTTGTCCCTGCGTGAAAAATTTTGCCCTCTAATGCAGCAGCTTCTGATAAGCCATTGATAATTAAACCCTTATCATAGTGAGCCGGATAACCTCCAGCCGCCAACACTACGCCCAATGCGGCGCGTGAATCCCACTCTGCCTTTACCTCATGCAAGCGTTTATCCAATGCCGCCTGACAAAGTTCAACTAAATCGGAGCGTAAACGGAGCAAAATGGGCTGCGTTTCTGGATCACCAAAGCGGCAATTATATTCTAAAATTTTAGGATTGCCCCTCGCATCAATCATCAATCCGGCATATAAAAAGCCCGTATAAGGACGGCCTTCGGCTGCCATGCCACGCACGGTGGGTTCTATGATATCGCTCATAATTCGCGCATGGATTTCTTTTGTTACGACGGGCGCGGGTGAATAGGCACCCATGCCGCCCGTGTTAGGGCCTTTGTCGCCATCGTCGCGGGTTTTATGATCTTGAGAAGTCGCCAAGGGCAGAATATGTTCTCCGTCTACCATGCAAGTAAAACTGGCTTCCTCGCCTTGTAAAAATTCTTCAATGACAACACGGTGTCCCGCCTCGCCAAAGGCATTGCCCGCTAACATGTTTTGCACGGCGGCAATCGCCTCGTTTTCAGTCTGTGCCACAATCACGCCTTTACCTGCCGCTAAGCCATCGGCTTTGACGACTATCGGTGCTCCGACTTGATGAATATAAGCTGTTGCTTTGTCTATGTCGGTAAAATTGGCGTAGGCGGCACTGGGAATATTGTGGCGGGAGAGAAAATCTTTAGTAAAGGCTTTAGAGCCTTCCAATTGTGCAGCCGCTTTGCTGGGCCCGAAGCAGCGTAAACCGAGTTGTTGAAATTCATCAACTATGCCGGCCACTAAGGGGCGCTCAGGCCCAACAATGGTTAAATCAATCGCGTTTTGTTGGGCAAAGTTGACGAGGGATTGGATATCCTCGGTTGGGACATTTTCTAGTTTCGGTTCTTGTGCGGTGCCGGCGTTGCCGGGGGCGACAAAAACTTTTTGGACTTTTTCTGATTGGGCGGCTTTCCATGCCAGGGCATGTTCGCGTCCGCCACTACCGATGATTAATATTTTCATAGTACATAAAAGTATTGATAACTATTTACATGTTAATATTACATGTATAGGCTGTACGATCAATGTTTAACATTGAAAATAAGAACGCAAAAAAAAAACTTGACATTATTTTTATAATTTAGTTTAATAAGTCCACTTGAGGTGGTTAGCCTTCCACATCAAAAAAACGGGGTAGGGGCAATCCCTTGTGGTTGCCCCAAGTAACTAGAGAACTCAAGTGCCAAGTAACCATGAGCCTCGGCACCGCCGATGGCGAGTGGATAAAGGGCTGATAGCTCCCCTATTCACTCTGTTGAAATGTCCGCGGCGACGTGGACATGTCAATAGTTGTCAATAGAATTGTTATCTTGAGTTATTTTTAGAGCTACAGGAAAAATAGCTTCTAACGAAGCATGAGAGCCTATGTTCTGCCATAAAAAAACCCCTGACTTTGACCAGGGGTTGCATTTTTCTTTCGTCCGCCGCGAAGGGCAACCATAAAGGATTGCCCCTACATTGCGGATTTTGCGTACATTCGCACTACCTTATCCATTTCCTTGAGCAACCGCATATTGAATCTAGCCGCTTTGACCAAATCAGCCTGAGATACATTGCTCTTGCTCAGGATAGGCTGGTATTTTTTCCACAGTATATCGACTTTATTCAACTGGGCACGAATAACAGCATCGGTGGTACCTGGTAAGCCAAGTCCTGCATCACCATCAAGAAGCCCCCTCAGTGTGCGATCAAACAGGGACACAGTTTTTTTAAGATTGGCTCGGTTTATCTCTGGGTTCAGACCATTTGCCACTAACAGCAGCTCTTTGGTCATCTTCTGCATTAGCATCCGTTGCTTGCCAGCCAAGTTGATGGTCGCTGGCATCTTTGGTACGAGGCTAGAATCACTCGCCTTTTCGTACATCTTCACCGCTTTGTCCATCTCTCTCAGCAGAGCCGGCCTAGCGAGCTTTTCCAAGACAGCAGTGGATATCTTCCCCGCAAGTGCAGGCTTGACAACATCATTTTGGAACTTTCCCCATAGTTTTTCAACTTCCTTAAGCTGTTCCACAATGGCGGGGTTTTCTGTCTTGACCAAACCGAGTCTAGCATCCCCGTTGAGCAAGCCTTTCAGCGTCCGATCAAAAAGGGCCGCCGTTTCGCGCAAATTAATCTTGTTCCCCACAACGTTAATATCTTTGGCGATGAACAGGATTTCCTTGCTCATTTTCTGAGTGAGCATTCGTTGTTTACCCGCCAGATTCATGGTTATCGCCATATCTTGTTGGGCATAAGCAGTCGCTAAACTTAAACAAAAGCTAATGATAAAGGTTGAGATCACGCTAAATTTTAGATGTTTCATCTTACTCCTTTGCATCTGGTTAAAGTATAATCAAACAGCACAATACACACTTTCAATCAAAAATACAAGTTTTGTGGATATTAATTATAAAAAAAACTTCTCACGCCCTCAGAAGTCGGAGTACAATCATACCCTTCAAAAACGGCAATCCAAGTCACCACCACGCCAAATAGCCACCAATAATACCGACGGCACTGAAAATGGCCGCCAGTAAGGGCAGAGAAATCATGCCAGCGACAAAACGTGGGTCATGCGACACAATAATACTGGTTAAACCTAAAGCATCATTAATGGAGCGGATGAGGCGTACTAAAACACCCATAGAAATCGAGTCTTGTCCCGTAAAAGGTTCATCATACATGATCATCATAGGGTCTAAAGCCAAGGCTCTTGCTAAAGCCACCCGTCGTGCCATACCGCCCGATAGCTCACTGGGCATCAAGTCACGCGCTCCGCGTAAACCGACGGCGTGTAATTAAGTAAAACTGGCTTCCTCGCCTTGTAAAAATTCTTCAATGACAACACGGTGTCCCGCCTTACCCGCTAACATGTCTTGCACGGCGGCAATCGCCTCGTTTTCAGTCTGTGCCACAATCACGCCTTTACCTGCCGCTAAGCCATCGGCTTTGACGACTATCGGCGCTCCGACTTGATGAATATAAGCCGTTGCTTTGTCTATGTCGGTAAAATTGGCGTAGGCGGCACTGGGAATATTGTGGCGGGAGAGAAAATCTTTAGTAAAAGCTTTGGAGCCTTCCAATTGTGCAGCCGCTTTGCTGGGCCCGAAGCAGCGTAAGCCAAGTTGTTGAAATTCATCAACTATGCCGGCCACTAAGGGGAGCTCAGGCCCAACAATGGTTAAATCAATCGCGTTTTGTTGGGCAAAGTTGACGAGGGATTGGATATCCTTGTTAATGAAAATGTATCGGTTTATGGGAGCTTTTAAATCAAAAAAAAACCCCTTGGCTTTGACCAAGGGGTTGCATCAACAGCGAAGGGCAACCATAAAGGATTGCCCCTACTTCGCTGATTTTGCGTACATATGCACTGCCTTATTCATTTCCTTGAGCAAGGGCATATTGAGTTTAGCCGCTTTGACCAAATCACCTTGAGATACATTGCTCTTAGTCAGGAGAGGCTTGTATTTGTTCCACAGTCTATTGACTTTATTCAACTGGGCACGAATAGCAGCATCGGTGGTACCAGGTAAGCCAAGTCCTGCATCACCATCAAGAAGCCCCCTCAGTGTGCGATTAAACAGGGACACGGTTTTTTTCAGATTGGTTCGGTTTATCTTTGGCTTGATACCATTTGCCACTAACAGCAGCTCTTTGGTCATCTTCTGCGTTAGCATCCGTTGCTTGCCAGCCAAGTTGATGGTAACAGCCATCTTTGGTGCGAGGCTAGAACCACTCGCCTTTTCGTACATCTTCACCGCTTTGTTCATCTCTCTCAGCAGCGGCAGATTCCGCCTAGCTACCTTTTCCAAGACAGCAGTGGACGTATTTCCCGCAAGTACTGCCTTGACATCATTTCGGAACTTCCCCCATAGTTTTTCAACTTTCTTAAGCTGTCTCACAATGGCGGGGTTTTCTGTCTTGACCAAACCGAGTCCTTTATCGCCGTTGAGCAAGCCTTTTAGCGTCCGATCAAAAAGGGCCGCCGTTTTGCCCAGATTGGTCTTGTTCCCCACAACGTTAACGCCTTTGGCGATGAGCAGGATTTCCTTGCTCATTTTTTGAGTGAGCATTCGTTGTTTACCCGCCAGATTGATGGTTGTCGCCATCTCTTGTTGGGCATAAGCAGTCGCTAAACTTAAACAAAAGCTAACGATTAAGGTTGAGATCAAGCTAAATTTTAGATGTTTCATCTTATTCCTTTGCATGTGACTGAATGGCCTATAATCAAGCCGCACACACAATACACACTTTCAATCAAAAACACAAATTTTTTTTGTGGATATTAGTTATCAGTTATCTAAGCATTGGTGTATAAAATTTTTTGTTGATTATTGAAATGAGAATGTTTATTATATATTTATCTGCATTTTCACTTTTGGAATAAAAAATCAGCGTGAAAGGTGGTCAGGTACTTACGAGTTTCAAAGACATGTCATGTTAATTTTTCGTATAGTTTACAATGACCTACTTTGGACTATAATTTTAATTTGAACATGGAGCTTTAAAACATGTATTAAAGAATGGCAGAATCTGTCAAGAACAGATAGAAGAGTCCTCTCTCTGAGAGATGTCCAAGAATGGCCAAGAAAAAAGAAGCTGTTGAGAAAAATTCACATAGGAACGTGCATGAAATAATTTAGTCAACTGGGAATGACATAGCTTGATTAAATTATTTCGTGCCTGTTCCTAACTTCTTCAATTGTTAATTAAAAAAGCCGGTTTATTTATGTGTAGTCATAACCATATGTCCTTTGGAGCAATCTGCAATATTTATATGAAATGCCGCTCACTTTTTCTTCACCATTACCAATATCAAAACTGCCCTTGACTCTAACTGCAACACGCCCAATATACGTGCCTATCTTTTTCCCCTTAGTCACAATGGCTTTAACAATATCGCCGGTTTGAAAGCCCTTGACACGCTTCTGTTTTTTAGGAGCCGTTCTCGGAAAACCGTATTGATTCATACTGCACTTCTGCCTTGAACCACGTCCCTTAGCTGTGATAATCAGGGCTGTTATCGCTTTCGGGATAATAATCAAGCGGTACATTTTTAGCACCACAATAAGCACATTGTCGCCCCCATTTTTCTAGCAAATATGAACGTCGCAAGCTCCGTTACTTCGTTTCCCGCAACTCATAGCCGGCCAGTTCACCTTGTTGATATTCGACACCCGATATTTCAGGCTTTTGCATTTTCTGAGTATCAAACCTGACCGTCTCGACTGCTATTTGAGTGAGCGGTGCCAACCGTGATAGTTTAAACATCCAATTTTTGACGTTATCGACTCGTGACCGCAATGATGGTGGTAGCCACCCTTTGGGCCGCCGTCGGTTTAAAAACCGTGCTGGCCGATAGCGGACGGTTTTAAATGGAAACAACACTGGCCTTTCCATCAGACCTGTTTAATCGTTCCCCGTAGAGTCTCGGACTGGATTCGCCAATCACATTTCGTAGGGGGCAATCCCTTGTGGTTGCCCTATATTTTCATCCCTAACGGAGTTCCGAAGAACTTAAGCGGGTAACTTTAAAATAACTTCAAATGGGCAAGTTATTTATGGACTGTTACTAAACATCAAAATCGTCAACACAAAATCCAACCCTAAGGTTGCCAATGAGGAATGCACAACCGTCCGCGTCGTCGCACGGCTCACGCCCTCAGAAGTCGGAGTACAATCATACCCTTCAAAAACGGCAATCCAAGTCACCACCACGCCAAACACAATGCTTTTAATGACACCATTAATAACATCTTCAACAAACTCGGTCTTATCTTGCATTTGTGACCAATAGGCACCGGCATCTACCCCTAATAATTCAACCACAACCAAATAGCCACCAATAATACCGACGGCGCTGAAAATGGCCGCCAGTAAGGGCAGAGAAATCATGCCAGCGACAAAACGTGGGGCTACCACGCGCTTAATAGGATTGACGGCCATCATCTCCATACCTGATAACTGCTCCGTCGCCTTCATCAAACCAATTTCAGCCGTCAAAGCCGAGCCAGCACGACCGGCAAATAATAACGAAGTCAGCACCGGCCCCAATTCCCTTACTAATGATAGTGATACTACCGCCCCTAATGATTCGGTAGCGCCAAAATGCACTAAGGTATTATAGCCTTGTAAACCCAGCACCATACCAACAAACACGCCTGATACGATGATGATGGTTAGAGAAAGTACTCCGACGGCATAGATTTGTGCAATGACTAAAGAGGGGCGTAGCAATAAAGTGGGAATACCAGCCAGCACTTGCACAAAAAAGATATATCCACGTCCTAAGCGTTCCAAAATGCCCAAAACGGCACTGCCTAAACGTTGAAATTGATCTAACATGTCGCGCCCCCCCCTAATAAATCTTCTGCATAATCTGGTGCAGGATAATGAAATGGCACCGGACCATCGGATTCGGCATTGATAAATTGCTTTACCCACGCCGATTCAGAGCTTTTTAATTCATCGGGATGGCCTTTACCTACGACCTTGCCATGAGAAATAACATAAATCACATCCGCAATTTCGGCTGTTTCATGCACATCATGCGACACAATGATACTGGTTAAACCTAAAGCATCATTAATGGAGCGGATGAGGCGTACTAAAACACCCATAGAAATCGGGTCTTGTCCCGTAAAAGGTTCATCATACATGATCATCATAGGGTCTAAAGCCAAGGCTCTTGCTAAAGCCACCCGTCGTGCCATGCCGCCCGATAGTTCACTGGGCATCAAGTCACGCGCTCCGCGTAAACCGACGGCGTGTAATTTCATCAAAACTAAATGACGAATCAGGGACTCTGGCAGCTTAGTATGTTCACGCAGCGGAAAGGCTACATTTTCAAACACATTCAAATCTGTGAGCAGGGCACCGCTTTGGAATAACATGCCCATGCGCTTACGCAAGGTGTACAATTCATTTGTTCTCAAACTCGGTACATTTAAGCCATCGACTTCAATCGTACCGGCAGCGGGGCTTAATTGTCCGCCGATTAGGCGGAGCAAAGTGGTTTTACCCGTGCCACTTGGGCCCATGATGGCTGTAATTTTGCCGCGTGGCATGTCCATATCAATCCCATCAAAAATCCAGCGCCCGCCTCGCGCAAAGCGCAGGCCACGAATTTTGATGAGTGAATCGTTGATTTTATCAGTCATTATTCAGCTTCTAAAAATCCTTGATCAAGTGACCCGCAGGTCTGAAACTTTCGTAGGGTGGGCAACGTGTTTTTGTTGCCCACCGTTGGCATTAAGTCCAGGATGGGCAGTCTCATCCGATTGGCAACTTGTCGGAAAGTGACTTATCAGCCAATAAATCCGTTATAATGATTCTTGAGTTACATTAACTTTAACCTTCGACTAAATTAAATATAACCCATGAAATTGTTGTTTGACTTTCTTCCCATTTTATTATTTTTTATCGCCTATAAAATCTATGACATTTATGTGGCAACCGCCGTGATAATCGTCGCCTCAGTTGCACAAGTCAGTTGGTTTTGGCGAAAACACCGCCGTGTTGAAAAGATGCACATCATTACATTGGCGTTGGTTCTCATACTGGGTGGTGCAACCCTATTATTACACAATGAAGACTTTATAAAGTGGAAACCGACAGTTGTCAACTGGGCGTTTGCTCTAGCGTTTTTGGGCAGTCAATTCATTGGCAACAAAAACTTGCTACAACGGATGTTAGACGGACAGATTGTTGTCACTTCACAACACGTTTGGAAAAACCTAAATTACGCATGGGTGTTATTTTTCATTGCTATGGGTGCGGTTAATTTATATGTCGCCTTTAATTTTGATACCAACACCTGGGTGAATTTCAAATTGTTTGGTATGATGGGCTTAACTATCGTCTTTGTGATTGCCCAAAGCCTTTACTTAGCACGTTATATTGATGTAGCTGTCCATAAATAACCTAGTCAAATAGGTTATTTTAAAGTTACCCGCTTTGGTTCTTCGGAACTCCGTTAGGGGCGAAAATATAGGCACTCTTGTGATACTTCTCCAGTCCAAGACCCTGCGGAGAGTCATTAAACAAGCCTGATGGAAAGGCTAGTGTGGCTCTCGTTTAAAACCGTTCCATAACATTGGCTAGGAGACCATTACCCGCGCAAGCGGAGTTAGGTAACAACATGCAGAGAGTATTTGTCTTAGATCATAATAAACAACCGTTGATGCCTTGTCACCCGGCAAGAGCACGCAAGTTATTAAAAAAGGGAAAAGCCGCAGTTTATCGACGCTACCCTTTCACAGTCATTATGACGCACCGCGTAGGTGGCGATTTACAGCCTATCGAGATCAAATTTGACCCCGGTAGCCGCACAACAGGTGTTGCTTTAGTTGGGCATTTTGACCGTGGTTCAGAGGTGATCTGGGCTGGCAACCTAAACCATCGCGGGCCTCAGATTAAAAGAAATCTTAACTCAAGACGGGCGATACGCCGTTCACGCAGAAATAGAAAGACTCGTTATCGATCTGCACGATTTTTAAACCGACGGCGGCCAAAAGGTTGGCTCCCACCGTCATTGAGGTCACGAGTTGATAACATCAAAAATTGGATGATTAAATTATCAAGGTTGGCATCGTTATCTCAAATAGCGGTAGAAAGCGTCAGATTTGACACCCAAAAACTTCAAAAGCCCGATATATCTGGTGTTGAATATCAACAAGGTGAACTGGCTGGCTACGAGTTGCGGGAATATTTGTTAGAAAAATGGGACCGCCAATGTGCTTATTGTGGGGCAAAAAATGTACCGCTTGAAATTGAGCATATCCAAGCTCGTAGCAAAGCTGGCTCAAATAGAGTATCCAACCTGACATTGGCCTGTACTCCATGTAACCAAGAGAAAGGCAATAAGGACATAAAAGAGTTTCTGAAGCGTAAGCCTAAACGTTTGAAGAAAATCCAAGCACAAGCAAAAGCACCCTTAAAAGACGCTGCGGCTGTTAATGCTACCCGCTATGCGACTGGCAATGCCTTAAAAAGTTTCGGTTTACCAATCACCTTCTCAAGTGGTGGGCGAACCAAATTTAACCGTATCAAGCTAGGTTATAAGAAAGACCATTGGATAGACGCGGCTTGTGTTTCCGAAAGTGGTGCTCAAGTTGTTATTCCCCAAGCGATAACTCCTTTAATTATCACTGCCAAGGGACGTGGTTTAAGGCAAAAGTGCAGTATGAATCAATACGGGTTTCCGAGAACGGGCCCTAAAAAACATAAGCGAGTCAAAGGATTTCAATCAGGTGACATTGTTAAAGCCATCGTGACTAAAGGAAAAAAGGTAGGCATATACATTGGTCGTGTCATTGTTAGAGCAACCGGAAACGAAGTAACGGAGCTTGCGACGTTCAATTTTGATATTTCTACTCAAGCTGGGAAAGTTTCAGGACTTTCAGGTAAATATTTCCAATTAATCCAAAGGTCAGATGGTTATGAATATTCTGTGTCAAATGAGCAAGTTATTTATGGACAACTCCATGAGAATAAGACGGAGGCAAACAAACCGCAAGCCAGCTCTGAGTAAAGCCTAGATGTTTAACATAAACGAGATGAGTCTATTTTTAACCGCGCTCAAATTTGCAGCGGTTAAGCACCGCGATCAGCGGCGTAAAAATCGTGAGGCGACACCCTATATTAATCATCCGATTGACGTTGCAAACACTTTGTGGCAAATAGGCGGAGTGCGCGATAGTGTGACGATAGTTGGAGCGTTGTTACACGATACGCTAGAAGACACCGATACAACACCCGAAGAAATTCAAAACTTGTTTGGTGCCGAAGTCTTGGCTGTCGTGAGCGATGTCACTGATGACAAACGCTTGCCCAAACAGCAACGCAAACGTTTACAAATTGAACATGCTCCGCACATATCGACACGCGCTAAACAACTGAAATTGGCTGATAAAATTTGTAATGTCCACGACATCGCCTATTCGCCACCCAAAAATTGGTCATTGAAACGCCGCGAAGAATACTTAGATTGGAGTGAGCAAGTGGTGGCGGGTTTACGGGGTGTGAATCCTGCCCTTGAAGCGCATTATGATGCGACATTATCGGAAGCCAGGGAAGTGCTTGCTCGTCAATAAGCAAATAGGAGTCCAAGATTTATCTTGGACTCCTACCAAAAGTTAAAGTTTTTACAAGACTACAACACATTAATTATGCTCTATGCCATTATCAGTGAGGATGTCCCAAATAGCTTGGAAACGCGCCTCAAAACCCGTCCAGCCCACTTAAAGCGTTTGGAAACCCTGAAAGCCCAAGGCCATTTAATATTAGCAGGGCCCCATCCTGCCATTGATGCGTCCGATCCCGGTACGGCGGGATTCACCGGCAGCTTAATCGTCGCAGAATTCTCCTCGCTCGATGAAGCGCGTGCCTGGGCACAAGCCGATCCGTATAATGAAGCCGGCGTGTATGCCCACGTCACAGTTAAACCCTTTAAAAAGGTTTTACCATGAACAAGCTCATTAAAGAAAAACTGACAGCTGCGCTCGCTCCCACTCACCTAGAAATTATTGATGAGAGCCAAAAACATGCTGGTCATGCCGGGGCGCGTGCCGGTGGTGGACATTTCAAAGTGACTATTGTCAGTCCACAGTTTACGGGAAAAACGTTGATGCAGCGTCATCGCATGGTATATGCCGCTGTCGACGAATTAATGAATTCTGCCATTCATGCCCTAAGCATTAACGCGCAAACACCAGAAGAATTTTCAACCTAAATCAAGGAGATAAATTGATGTTCAAACCATTAGTCCGTACTTGTCTACTGTCCAGTGCCTTGTTAATCCCCTTCAATGGTCATGCTGATCCCGTGGCAGTGGTCAACGGCGAAATCATCACACAACAGGATTATGATGATTACTTCAAGGCGCGTACTAAACAAACCCCTGGCGAGGAGACGCCAGACGAGCAAATGCTCATTGAAGAGCTGATCCAACGCGAACTGCTTAAGCAAGATGCGCTCAAGAATGGGCTTGATAAAGACCCTGAAATTATTAATAAAATAGAGTATCTGCGGGATAGTCTGTTGATGGCGACGGCTATGCAGACTTATCTGGATAAACATCCACTAGACGATGCCGTGCTTCAAGGCGAGTACGATAGACAAATCGCCCTGATCAAATTCCCCACAGAGTACAAGGTTCGGCACATTTTGGTGGAAACTGAAGAGGAGGCAAAAGCCATCATTGCTCAATTAGGTGAAGGCAAAGCCTTTGGCGAACTGGCTAAGGAAAAATCCAAAGATCTCGGCTCGGCAAAAAAGGGCGGAGACTTGGGTTGGATTACCAAGCAAAAAGTTGTTCCAAGCTTTGGGGAAGCCGTTGAAAAGTTGGAAAAAGGCAAGTATAGTGCTGCCCCGGTCAAAAGTCAGTTTGGTTGGCATATTATCCAACTTGACGATACTCGCACTGCCTTGCCCCCGTTTGAAAGCGTCAAAGAGAAAATCAAAACCGCGTTGCAGTACCGGCTAATGCACGAATATGTGGAGGGCTTGGTGCGACTCGTTTTGGCCTAATGCGCTAAGCTTTGCTTAGCAAAAACAAAGCCTTATGGTAAAACTTACAGTATGGTGTGGGATGCTTTACGTCTATCTCACCTAACATGGCAATTGGTTAGAAAGCAATGGCCGGGGCTCATAGTTTACGGAAGTGAGTGTCCAGTGCAAGGCCATAACGCCCCAAAAGGGCAAGCGTGGCAGGTATGGAAGTAGCTTTAAGGTCGGTAACCACAACTCTCTTTATGGGATAGCAGGTAGGTAGGTGCTGGGGCTTCAAGTCACCCCAGTGCGATTGTCCGATACACATCCGATTATTGGCTACACCCTAACCCTGTATGTAAGACATACTGTAGGAACGAGTAAAAACAGTGTTAAGATTCTATGCCACTTGCAGGATGCAAGAGGGATGCCCTTTGGTATCTAGCGGCGACACTGGGTAGGATGAGGTGGGAAAGCTAACGCCAGATGAAATCATCCAAGTGGGATTCTGGATACGCTGATTAACCTCACGGAATAACTATAAGTTATATTTTCAATTGAGCAATTTCGACGGGCAACCGCCGATAGAAACGGTAGGTAACTAACTAATTTATGAACATTCTTTGGAGTAACCAACTCCCGAGCGTGGCATCCAAGTTTCAGGGGTGCTATGCGCCCAGTAGGCTCCCAGCATCGTACTTAATGTCCGATGACGAGGCAAACAAAGAGCTTATGAAAGACTGGGACTGGGATACCATAATCTGGAAGAAAGTGCGTCAGCTTGTGTTCAACTTGCAAAAGCGAATTTATAAAGCTACGAAAGCAGGCAAGTACAGCAAGGCCAAAAACCTGATGTACCTATTACAAAACTCGAAGTGCGGCGCGTTGTACGCTGTCAGAAAGGTGACTACCGATAACACTGGCAAGCGTACTCCGGGCATAGATGATTTAAAACAGCGAAAACGCCAAAAGCTAAGATTAAGTTGGTTAAAGATGTGCTCGACACGATTCGTGGGGGATGGGATAAGTATAGGCCAGTGCCGGCTAAGCGGGTAATGATACCAAAAGCTAACGGTAAGATGAGGCCACTAGGCATCCCCACGATAAAAGACAGAGCAATGCAAGCAGCGACGAAGATGGCCTTAGAACCGTATTACGAGGCCAAGTTTGAGTCATGCAGCTTTGGGTTCAGACCCGGTATGGGGTGTCACGATGCAATTGACAAAATTGCTGGTGTACTCCTGAAAAAGCAGAAATGGGTCTTGGACGCTGACATTAAAGGTTTCTTTGACAACATTGACCATAAATATCTTGCTAATAAAATTGATTCACATTGGAGGCCAATTGTCAAGCGGTGGCTGAAGGCTGGTTATGTGTTTGAAAATGAGACACATCAGACTAAAATGGGCACGCCGCAAGGTGGTACTATCTCGCCACTGTTGGCTAATATAGCTCTTGACCAAATGGAAACCGACCTGATTGAACACCTGCGTGGGATAAAGGGCTGGAAAAAGAAAATCGGTATAAGCACCGTTAGTATGAAAACTAACAAAAAGACTGGGAAATCATACAGATGTAGGGAAAATTTAAAGATAGACCTAGTTCGATACGCCGATGACTTTGTTGTAATCCATGAAGACAAAGCTGTTATAGAGGAATCCAAAAGATTTCTAGAGCAATGGCTACAAACTCGCGGGCTAACACTATCTCAGGAGAAAACGAAGATAGTACATTCGTCTGAAGGATTCGACTTTTTAGGCCACCACATAAGGCACTATGAGAACCAGAATAAAGGTACTTATAAGCTGAAATTGTTGAACGGCACTAAAACCGAACAGAAGCGAGCCAAGGCAACGCACGTTTTACGAGTAGAACCGACTAAAGACAAGATTAAAGCGCATTGGAGAGAAATAAGCGATACAATCTGGAAACTGAAGAGTGCCACGGCAGAAGCCTTGATAGGTGCTATCCAGCCCAAGATAACGGGTTGGGCTAACTATTACAAAACAGTACATTCTAGTGAAGCTCTTGGGAAACTAGATATGCTATTATGGAAAAGGCTATATCAGTGGGCGCAACGTAGGCACCCACGTAAAGGTAAGAAATGGGTAGCCGAGAAATACTTCGGGCACTCCAACGGGAGAAACTGGGTTTTCATGGCTACGAAAGATGGCAAGATTGCAAAAGCGATAAAAGCTTACTCCAAGCATAAAGAGCGTACCGGTAGTTACGCCAAAGTTGGTTTTGATAGGTCATTTTATGATGGTGACACCGCCTATTGGGCAGACAGATTGTCTAAAGGTTATGGCAACATAACACCATCAAAGGCTAAGATGCTGAAAAGGCAAGGCGGAATCTGCCCTGAGTGTAAGAGCAGACTAACTAATGAGGATTTGCTCGAAGCGCACCACGTAGTACACCGGTGCAAAGGGGGCAAGGATGAGTACGCTAACTTGGTACTCATGCACCGTCACTGTCACGATAAGCGTCACGCAGAAGAAATTAAAAGCCTGGGACACTACGGTAAGAATCAGTTCGGTAGTGGTAGCACGCACAAAGACGAGAGAGTGTGGTATTGATGC